>CAZIBS010000098.1:0-8665 GCA_964537405.1 uncultured Thermoanaerobaculia bacterium
TGCGCCGTCGGATTCCCGACAAGCGAGAATGACGGCAAGCGAAGCGAGACCAGGACCTGGAATGACGGTTTGGGGGTGCGCCGTCGGATTCCGGACAAGCCGGAATTCCCCACCTAACCGGGAACCGGGGGCGGCGCAACAACGCGGATGAGCCTTATCCCGCCGTCGCGGAATCCTGGCGGAGACAGGCCCTTCCCGCCAGGGGAGTAGATGAGTTACCATTGTTTACCCGGCGGGCCGCTCAGAGGTCCGGGTTTCAGGAGGATTACCATTGACGAGAAAATCTTTTTTGTGGATTGTTTTGTTAGTCTTCACGTCGGCTGGAGTGGCGCTGTCGGCCCAGGATGCGTCGCTGGTCGTGCCTGTTTCTCTCCAGGTGGAGCAGGTGGAGCCGCTCTTGACGGTTGGAGAAACGGTCAAGGGGTACAAGGTTCCCGGTCTGCCGGAAGGCTTCGGCTTCTACAAGTTGTCCCATGGACACTTTGCCCTGCTGGTTTCGGAGGGAACCGTTTCCGGGGATATTTCCAGCTACGACGTGCACCCCTTCTTCGATTCGCAGGGCTTGACCGCCATAATCGACTCGGCGGGGCTCGCCTTCAAGAAGGTGTACGACGTAAAAGGCCGTCGCTATCATTCAAGGAGGGGCTCATTGGCCCGCCTGGGAGGAGCTTTCATGGCGGGGGAGAATGAGGGCTTCAACCGGGACATCCTTGTTACCGGGGAAAACGAGGCGGGAAGCCGGACCTTTGACGGCGCCGAAGGAGGACGCGCCCTGGCCGTTTTTAATCGTAGAGCGTATTTTCTTCCCCGCATGGGACGCTACGCCAAGGGTGCTCCGGCCGTGCTTACCGGGAGCGGCGCCAAGACAATCGTTGTTTTTCCGGAAGCGGGAGGGGAGGCGCCGGACAGCAACCTCTACCTTTACGTAGGCACGAAGAGTTCGAGAGGAAACGAAGTTGAGAGAAACGGACTCGCGAATGGAAGGCTGTACGTAATGAAAGTCTCCGGCGCCCCTACCGAAGAGGCACTCTCCGAGAGGGGAAAGAGCTATCGCTTCACCTTTGTTCCGGTGAGCTGGGACCAGAGCGCGGCTGCGTTGAAGAGAGAAGCTTCGGAGCGACACGCCACCGGTTTCATCAGTATAGGAGGATGTGCTCAGAATCTCTCCAAACCCTCCGTCCTCTACTTCGTTAGCCTTGGTTCGGATGCCAGGGGCAAAACCCTGAAGTACGTGAATCACAACGGACGCCTCTATCGCTTGGTCTTCGACGACCTCACGAATCCAACCGCCGGTGGTCTTCTCACAGTTCTACTCTCCGGGACTGAAGGCATAGTCAGTCCTTCCTCCGTTGCCGTGAACCGGAGAGGAATGCTGCTGATCGGCGAAGCGCCGACCTTCCCGTTGCCGGGGCGCAATACGAGCGTGTGGAGCTATAAACCGAAATCCGGGTTCTTGACGAGGTTGCTGGAAGTGAGGACGAAGCGGGCTCCCATACGGGGCGGCTGGACAACGACCGGCGTCGTGGACGCCTCCCCGGTCTTAGGCAACGACTGGTGGCTGGTTGCCGTTCACTCCAGCGGCATGGTGAAAGGCACGGAAGTCGCGGGTCAAGTGGTGGCCCTGCACACACGGGGTTGAACGCTGGCCATAATCCACCGCCTAACCGAGGACCGAGGGCGGCCTGCCTGCAGCAGGCAGGCGAATCCCGGTGCAGATGGTGAATTATGGCTGGTATCGGATCTTGTTTTTTGATATTCTGCAAGAGAGGGCGCCTGTATGAAGTTTCCGACACATAAGACCAAGATCGTTTGCACCATCGGCCCGGCTTCCGGGGAGCAGGCTGTTCTCGAACGGATGATTCGTCAAGGGATGAACGTCGCCCGCCTCAACTTCGCCCACGGGGACTTTACAAGTCATGCACGGTCGATCGAACGGATTCGCGCGGCGGCGGGGAAGGTCGGCAGGCGAGTTGCTATCCTGGCTGATCTGCCCGGACCGAAGATGCGCGTGGGAAAATTGGCCGTGGAGCCGGTACAACTGGTTCCTGGTACAACGATCACGTTGACGAGCAAGCAGGTTCTGGGCGACGCCGACCGAATATCGGTAAGCTTCTCCGGTTTGGGTAAAGCCGCCCGTCCGGGTGATGCGGTCTTTCTGAACGACGGTTTCATCCGGCTCAAGGTGGAGGAGGCCGGCGGGGAAGAGGTCCGTTGCCGCGTTGTGGTCGGCGGGCCGTTGCGTTCCCACAAGGGCGTGAACCTGCCCGGCGTCGACCTGGGAGTCAGCGCGGTGACGGACGATGATCGTCGTTTCCTCGACTTTGCCCTGAAGCAGGGAGTGGACGCGGTCAGCATCTCCTTCGTGCAGGGGCCGGAGGATATCGAGACGGTGCGACGGCTCGCGGCTGCGCACGGACGGTCCCCGTTCGTGATCGCCAAGATCGAACGGGCCGTAGCCATTCGCCGTATGAGAGCAATCACGGAGGCTGCCGACGGGATCATGGTTGCCCGCGGCGACCTTGGGGTGGAGACTCCCATCGAAGGAATCGCCATTCTGCAGAAACGGTTGATCCGCGAGGCCAACCTTCTCGGCAAGCCGGTCATCACCGCCACCCAGATGCTGGAATCCATGACGGCGAACAGCCGTCCCACTCGGGCCGAGGCGACCGACGTCGCTAACGCCATCCTCGATGGAACCGATGCGGTTATGCTTTCAGAGGAATCCGCCGTTGGCGCCTATCCGGTAGATGCTGTGGGGATGTTGGCCCGCATTGCCGGAGTTACCGAGGAGAATCGCTCTGATCGCGCGCTTGGCGACTATCTTCCCCCGAGTCGCTCGCCTGGAGCGTTGATTGAGGAGACGATTGCGTCAAGCGTAGTTGCCACGGCGAAGAGATTGCATCCCAGGCTGATTGCCATCCCCACCAGCACCGGGGGTACGGCGCGCCGTGTCACGCGGTACCGGTTGCGCCCATGGATCGTGGCTCTGAGCCACAACCCAGCCACCTGTCAGCGGCTTGCCTTCTCCTACGGAGTTTACCCCGTCTACCTCGAAGGAGACCGGCACGACTGGAACAGAATCCTGGTCGATTGGTGCAATAAGGAGGGCATCACGTCGGGGATCGTGGTGATGACGCAGGGCTCATCCCGGCGAAACCCGGAGCGTACCAACCAAATAGAGATCTTTTCATTGGGAGAAGATAAAATAGAGGAATGAAGTAAGGAAGCCATTGTGCAATCCGTGCAATCGGCGATAATGTGCACCATTCCTGACACCAAGGAGGAACGATGGATACGACAATTCAAAGACTACACGCCCGCGAGATTCTTGATTCGCGCGGCAACCCCACCGTCGAGGTGGAATGTATGCTTGGTTGTGGTGCTTTTGCCCGTGCGGCGGTTCCCTCCGGTGCCTCCACCGGTATACACGAGGCCGTGGAACTGCGTGATCGTGACCCAAAGCACTTCGGAGGCAAGGGCGTCCTGCGGGCCGTGAACAACGTCAACGAGGAGATCGGGGGTAAGCTGCTCGGGCTGGATGCTCGTCACCAGGCGCTGATCGATGAAACAATGATCTCCCTCGACGGAACGCCCAACAAGGGACGCCTGGGGGCGAACGCCATCTTGGGGGTGTCCATGGCCGTGGCGCGCGCGGCGGCCACTGCCGCCGGTCTTCCTCTCTACAGCTACCTCGGCGGACCCACGGCGCACCGTCTTCCCGTACCGATGATGAACGTCATGAACGGCGGCGTGCATGCTCACTGGCAAGGGGCGGACTTCCAGGAGTACATGATCGCCCCCTACGGCGCCGACAGTTTCCGCCAGGCCATGGAATGGGGAGCGGAGGTCTATCACGCCCTGCAATCGGTACTCAACGAAAAGGGATTGAGCGTGGGTGTCGGCGACGAGGGCGGGTTCGCGCCGCACGTTTCCTCCAACGATGAGCCGTTGCGGCTCATCGTGCAGGGGATTGAGAAGGCCGGTTTCACGCCGGGAAAGCACGTAGGCTTGGCGATTGACCCTGCTTCGAGTGGGTTTTTAGAGAACGGGAAGTACCACCTGCGCACCGAGAACCGGGAACTATCCTCGGAGGAGATGGTGGACTACTATGAGAAATTGGTGAAGGCATTCCCGCTTGTGCTGCTCGAGGACGGGATGGCGGAGGACGATTGGGAGGGCTGGAAGCTGTTGAACCAGCGTCTCGGCGGTATCATAGAGCTTGTAGGCGACGACCTGTTCGTGACAAACGTCGAGCGCATTGCGCGAGGCATCCGCGAGAACGTCGCCAATGCCGTGCTGATCAAGCTCAACCAGATCGGCACTCTCACCGAGACGGTTGCCGCGACACGGTTTGTGCAGTTCCATGGCTGGGGAGCGTTCGTGTCCCACAGGAGCGGCGAGACGGTGGATAGCTTCATCGCGGATCTCACCGTGGCCCTCGACACCGGGCACCTCAAGACCGGTGCACCGGCTCGCGGCGAGCGGGTGGAAAAATACAACCAGCTCATGCGCATCGAGGAAGAGCTGGGCAGCGCCGCCACTTATGCCGGCAAGGAGGCCTACGTCCGGCCGGTGCGTTTCTGATCGCCGCAAGCCCTTCACGGCACGGGAATGCGGAATAGGAGCGGAATACCATGGCTGAGGAAACCGTGCAATTTTCGATTGCTACACTGACGTTGAATCCGACACTGGACGTGAGCTACACGGTCCCCAGGCTGGTTACCGACCAGAAGGCACATGCCACGGGCACCCGCTACGATCCGGGCGGCAACGGCGTAAACGTCGCGATCGGCCTGCGGTCATTGGGTGTGCATGCGCACGCCTGTCTTATCACCGCCGGCGAGATCGGCACCCTTCTCACGCGTCTCCTCGCCGACCACGCCGGTTATCTACACCCGGTCCAAGTGAACGGTGAAACCCGCATCAACTGCACCCTGCTCCAGGAGGATCCGCAACTACAGTATGAGGTGGATGGGGTCGGCCCCAGGGTGAGCGAAGAGGCAATAGCAGGGATCTCCGATCTCTTCCTCCACTTTGCGGAGAACGGGATCGGGGTCTTGACCGGTTCAATCCCGCCGGGAGTGCATCGCGACGTCTACGCGAGACTCACGCGACAATTGCGGGAACACAACGCCCGTGCGGTGGTGGATGCCCAGAGCAGTCTGCTGCAGGCAGCCCTGCCGGAGCGGCCCTACCTCATCAAGCCCAATCGTTACGAGTTGGAACTGCTCTGTGGGCGGAAGCTTCCCACCGTAAAGGAGGTGGCGCGCGAGGCGCTACTCCTCCACCAGGAAGGTGTGGAGCACGTCTGCGTCTCGCTGGGCGGGAAGGGAGCACTCCTTGTGGATGCCGCCGGCGCCTACTATGCCGCGGCTCCGAATATCAATGTCGCCTCGACCGTGGGAGCGGGCGATTCCATGGTCGCCGGGTTGCTCTTTGCGTTGGCTCAGGGAGAGGATTCCGCGCAGGTTTTACGCCTTGGCGTTGCATGTGGAAGCGCCACGGCGGCCACGCCGGGGACGCAAATCTTCACGGAGTCCGAGGCCGGTAGTCTCTTGGAGCGGGTCAGCGTAGAAAAGCTCGGGTGAAGGGGTCGCTAATGCCGGGAAGCAATCCCTCCGTTTCTATCATTCTCAATCAAGGGCTGCCTGTGCACTAGGCCGTTTGTGGGAGCCGTCGCCTGCCTATCGCGTTGCACGCAAGCGCGGCGGGCTCGTGCTACCGTTTCGGTTTTGGAGGATGAATGCGAGTCGAAATGATTCAACTCGGGTGTCCCAAGAACTTAGTTGACGGCGAGGTAATGATGGGCCGGCTCCTGGCGGCTGGTCATGAAATCGCTGCCGGTGAGGCCGACGCCGTAATCGTGAACACCTGCGGTTTTATCAATGATGCCAGGGAAGAATCCATCAACGCTATCCTGGAGGTGGTCGAACGCAAACGAACGGGTGCCGTCAAGCGCCTCATCGTTGCCGGGTGCCTCGTCCAACGTTACAAGAACGAGTTGCGCAGGGAGATCCCGGAGATCGACGGCTTTATTCCCCTCAGCGCCGCCGCCGATGTCGTGCACCTCCTTGCCAACCCCGACCCGAAGATAGAGACCGATCCGGATATTCCCCTCTACGACGGCCGACTTGAGCGCGCTCTCTCCACGCCGCCGCACCTCGCCTACGTCAAGATAGCCGATGGTTGCGACAACCCCTGCACTTTCTGTTCAATCCCATCCTTCAGGGGTCGTCTCAAGTCCAGGCCGCTTGAAAGCATCGTCGAAGAGGTTCGCCGTCTTACGGGAAAGGGCGTTAAAGAGGTGGTTCTCGTGGCGCAGGATACCACGGCCTACGGGGAGGATAGGGGTCTCTCGGATGGCCTGGCGAAACTGCTGCTGGCGCTGGATGCGCGTACGGAGACGTCCTGGATACGGCTCCTGTACGGCTACCCGAACCGACTCACCCCCGGGTTGCTGGAAACAATGGCCTCTTGCGAATCCGTGGTTCCCTACCTGGATATTCCCCTCCAGCACGCCCACCCGGCCATATTGAAGGCGATGGGCCGGGGCGGCTCCGGTGATTCCTTCCTTCGTCTGCTTGGGAGGGCCAGGGAAACCATCCCGGGCCTGGCGGTGCGTTCCGCCTTCATCGTAGGCTTTCCGGGAGAAAGGCGCGAACACTTCAGGAACCTTCTGGAGTTCGTGACAGCTGCGGAGCTTGACCACGTGGGTGTCTTTACCTATTCGAGCGAGGAAGGAACACGTGCTTATGGTCTGGGGAATCCCGTGGATGAGCGGACCAAGGCCCGCCGCCGGGAGCGTCTCCTCGAAGCCCAGCAGGCCATTTCCCTGGCGAAAAACCGTCGCCGCGTGGGACGTGTGGAGACGATGCTGGTAGATGGTCCATGCCGGGAAACGGAACACCTCCTCGAAGGTCGTCTCGCTACTCAGGCGCCGGAGATCGACGGCCGCGTTCTAATAAACGACGGCTTCGCCGCCCCCGGAACCTTCACCCGTGTTAAAATCACCGGGGCTCATCCCTACGACCTCATAGGAGGAGTCGTTGGCGGTTGAAAAAAAAAGCGGGCACAAAAACGGTCCACTCTGGGCGCAGGCAATAGCCACCGTACTCGGGCTGGGCTACACTCCAAGAATGCCGGGCACCGTAGGCGCCGCGTTTGGGCTCTTCCTTTACGTCATCGCCTTTCTGATGCCGGAAAAATGGGCATTTATCCTGGCCGGCTCCGAACTCATCGTGGTTTTGCTCCTCTCCGCCGTTGCCGTTCCCGGGGTTCTCGCCGCCTCCGGAAAGAAGGACCCATCCTTCGTCATCATAGACGAGGTCGCCGGGATGCTGTGCGCTCTTACCTTTCTAGCCCCGAACTTCGTTTACCTGATGCTTTCCTTCCTCTTCTTCCGCGTCCTCGATATCTTCAAGCCTTACCCTATTAACAAGATGGAGAACCTCCCCGGTGCGTGGGGCGTTATGGCGGACGACCTTGCGGCGGGAGTTCTCGCCGGCATTCTTTCCATCCTCGTGTTGAGACTCGCATGATTCTGCTTACCGACCTCAACTCCATCCCTACACTCACGCCGCCCGTCATCCTTACCATCGGCAACTTTGACGGTCTCCACAGGGGGCACAAGCGCATTCTTCGCAAAGTCATCAACCGCGCCCGCGAAGAGGGCGGTACCAGTTTAGTCGTCACCTTCGAACCCCATCCACTAAAGGTGCTCTACCCCGAGCGCGCGCCACAACTCATCCAAACACTTCGCCAAAAGAGGGACATCATCGCCCACCTGGGTATTCAGGCCCTCCTTGAGATACCATTTACCGAGGAGTTTGGAAAGATCAGCGCAGACGCCTTCACACGCCTGTTGGCGGAGCGTCTTGGTCCGGCGGAGATTTACATCGGAGAAGACTTTCGCTTCGGCAAAGGACGCGAGGGCGACATAGCCTTTCTCCAGACTCTCCAGGAAGAACTCGGCTACAAGGCCGGCGCATTTAAGAAGCTCTCCGTGGACGGGGAAATCGTCTCCTCCACCCTTATTCGCAAGCTCCTCCTCGAAGGAAAGATGGATAAGGCCGTGCGCCTCCTTGGGAGGCCCTACCTCATCGGTGGCGTAGTCGAACATGGTGAGAACCGCGGGAAATCCCTTGGTTTCCCCACCGCCAACATTGCCATAGAAAACGAACTCGTTCCAGCCCACGGCGTTTACACCGTAGGGGTCGATCTTGGAGAACCCCGCCTTCTTCCGGGTGTTGCCAATCTTGGCAAACGGCCCACTTTCGGTAAAAGGGAAGTTGCCGTGGAGGTTCACCTCCTCGAAGGCGGCAGGGATCTGTACGGCCGGCGCATACGGTGTCTCTTTTTCGGCTTCCTCCGTCCCGAGACACGCTTCGGCTCGGTGGAGAAACTCAAGGCCGCCATCTCAGCCGACGTCCGGGCCGCCCACGCTTTCTTCCGCAATACCCCACTTCAGCGCAGAATGTACTACTGATACCATTTCCGCAATGAAGTTCGCCAAAAAGAGGTTAGTGAGCGGGCGTCATGAGAAGGTGTTTGCACGGGGAGGCAGTGACCCGCGTTTCCCCTGAACTCATCTTGAACGGTTGATTATACGGAAGCTTACCCTCTTAAATCGTTGGTAATGTAGGTTGGGTGGGGATTAGCGGCAGTT
>CAZIBS010000099.1:0-8279 GCA_964537405.1 uncultured Thermoanaerobaculia bacterium
CAACGGCCCGGGGCTGTGCCGGAACGACGGACGGGAGGGCAGGGTCGGCCACATCATATTGTCTGCGTGCAGAAATATTTAGGTCGGCCGTAACAAGAATTCGGTCGATCAGCGATCGGCCTCCGGAGCTGCAAGCGCTCATCAGGCTGCCGGGGTAATCCTTCCTACCCACATCAGGAACCCGGGCGTGGTGATGTCCACCAGGAAGAAACCCGGCCATGGGGGTGAATCCTTGCTTCCCAACGAATTACGAACCCTGTGCCATCTGTTCTTTAGCTGGAAGCTCCGGCCGAAGAGGATTCTTTACGAGATGCCGGCTCCCGAGTCTTTGAGGGCTTCGCGCGCGGCTTCAAGTGTTTTCTCCACGTCGGACTCGGTGTGCGCCGCGCTGAGAAACCCTGCTTCATACTGGCTGGGCGCCATGTAGATCCCCCTTTTCAGCATGCCACGGAAGAACCCGGCGAAGCGTTTGGTATCGCTTTCGGCTACGCTGCGGAGATCGGTGACCGGGCCGGGGTGGAAGAAAGCGGCGAACATGGAGCCTACGTGGTTGACGGTAATGGGTATGCCTTCCTCTAAAGCCAGGGAAGTCAATCCTTCGCATAATTTAGCGGTAAGGTGTTCAAGGCGTGGGTAGAGTTTCTCCCGCTCCAGGATTTTAAGGGTGGTCAGGCCGGCTGCCATGGCCAGGGGATTGCCGCTCAGGGTCCCGGCCTGGTAGACGGGTCCAAGCGGCGAAACCAGTTCCATGAGTTCGCGCTTTCCACCGTAGGCTCCAACGGGAAGCCCTCCCCCGATTATCTTGCCGTAGGTAATGAGGTCGGGGACTATGCCCGTTCTCTCGACCATGCCGCCGGGCGCTACCCTGAAGCCGCTCATTACTTCGTCGAAGATGAGAATGATTCCCTCGCGCTTGGTTATTGCCCGCGCCGCCTCAAGGTATCCCGGCCCGGGGAGGACCACGCCCATGTTGCCGGGTAGGGGTTCCAGGATGAAGGCGGCGATCCCGCCCCTGTTTCCGGAGCAGGCGTCTTCGAGGGCGCCTGTCTCGTTGAAGGGAACGACAAGGGTGTCTCTTGCCAGGGCTGCCGGGACGCCTGGAGAGGAGGGAACTCCGAAGGTGAGCGCCCCGCTGCCCGCCTGGACCAGCAGGGAGTCGGCGTGGCCGTGGTAACAACCGGAGCACTTGATTATCTTGTCCTTCCCGGTGGCGCCCCGCGCCAGGCGAAGGGCGGACATCGTTGCCTCGGTGCCGGAATTGACCATGCGGACCATGTCCAAGGCGGGCAGGCGTTCGCAGAGCCACTCGGCCATTTCAACTTCAAGCCGGGTCGGAGCGCCGAAGGAGACACCGTCGGCCATCGTACTCTCTATGGCGGCCAGCACTTCGGGATGGCCGTGTCCCAGGATCATCGGTCCCCACGAACCGACGTAGTCGATGAATTCGTTGGCGTCCTCGTCGTAAAGCCTGGCTCCCTCAGCCCTGGCGATAAAAGGCGGAGACCCTCCGACCGAGCGGTAGGCCCTTACCGGCGAGTTGACTCCACCCGGTATGTAGCGCTCGGCCCGGAGCAGGAGTTCACCGCTTATCTTGCCCATTGTTCCGACTCCTTAGATGCAAAGAACCCACGCTCCCCGGAGAGTGGGTTCCTCCGACGAAGATTGGGATGGAGGAACCTCCGGCTTGGAAGTCAGCTCTCTTTGGGAACTTTTTTATCTTCAGCGGTCGCCTTGTTTGCAAAACCCATCTTCTCGCGGATCTTTTTCTCCAACTCGTCCATGAGTTTGGGGTTGTCTTCAAGGTACTTCCTGGCGTTCTCGCGGCCCTGACCAAGACGGACCTTTCCATAGGAAAACCACGTGCCGGCCTTGTCGACAAGTTTTTCGGCTATTCCCATATCGATGAGTTCACCGGCTTTTGAAATACCGGTTCCGTACATCAGGTCGAATTCGGCCAGCCTGAAGGGAGGGGCAAGCTTGTTCTTCGCCACCTTGACCCTGACTCTGCCTCCGATAATTTCGCCACTGGAGTTCTGAATCTTGGCGATCCTCCGGATATCCAGGCGGACCGAGGCGTAGAACTTGAGGGCTCTTCCGCCCGTCGTTGTTTCGGGGTTTCCGAACATCACGCCGATCTTCATGCGAAGCTGGTTGATGAAGATAATCGTTGCGTTGCTCTTCCCGACGATTCCGGTAAGCTTCCTCAGGGCCTTGGACATCAACCTTGCCTGGAGCCCCATGAAGTTGTCGCCCATTTCTCCCTCCAGTTCCGCCTTGGGAACGAGGGCGGCTACGGAGTCTATGACAATAAGGTCTATCGCGCCGGAACGTACCAGCGCTTCCGCGATTTCGAGGGCCTGTTCGCCGGTGTCCGGCTGACTGATGAAAAGGTTGTCGACGTTTACGCCCAGCCTGGCCGCGTACTCCGGGTCGAGGGCGTTTTCCACGTCGATGTAGGCCGCCATGCCCCCCTGCTTGTGAACCTGGGCAACGGCATGGAGGGCCAGGGTGGTTTTACCGGAGGATTCGGGACCGTATATTTCTACGACCCGGCCCCTCGGAAAACCTCCTATGCCTATGGCATTGTCCAGCCCCAGGCTGCCGGTTGGAATTGCGGGCACCTTCACCTTGGCGCCCTTTTCTCCCATGCTCATTATAGCGCCCTTGCCGAACTGCCGCTCGATCTGCTGTACCGCCGCTTCAATGGCCTTCTTCCGTTCCTTTGAGATTTCCATCATTCCCTCCACTGCAACCGTGACCCCTAAGGGGACGTTCCCCAGGATACCAGGGAACATGTCTATCACAGTCTATCAAAAAATGTGCCAAGCCACCAGGGAAGGTCAGACGATCTCTTCGTCCACGAGGAGCGCATAGATAACCGCCTTCTGGGCGTGAAGCCTGTTGCCGGCCTCGTCGAAGACGACCGACTGCCAGGAATCCACGACTTCGTCGGTCACTTCATCTCCCCGGTGAGCCGGGAGGCAGTGCATGAAAATGGCATCCGGTTTCGCCTTCGCCATCAGTTCGGCGTTCACCTGGTAAGGACGGAATACGGCCTTGCGCTTTGCGGCCTCCGATTCCCGGCCCATCGAAGTCCACACGTCAGTGTAGACCACGTCCGCACCTTCGACACCCTCAACGGGGTCGTGGACAACGCTCATCGTTGCACCGGATTCTGCGGCGTCCCTGCGCGCCTCTTCAAGGATTGCGGCGTCGGGGTCAAAACCCTCGGGACAAACGACCCGGACGTTGACCCCCGTCTTGGCGCCTCCGTACATAAGGGAGTGGGCAACGTTGTTGCCATCTCCCACGAAGGCAAGGCTGAGCCCCCTGAGATGGCCCTTTTTTTCGAGGATGGTCATGTAGTCTCCCAGAGCCTGGCAGGGGTGCAGACGGTCGGAAAGGCCGTTGATGACGGGAGCGTCGGCGTTCTCCGCGAGCTTAAGAATGGATTCGTGCGAAAAAGTCCTCGCCATGATGATGTCCACCATCTGGTCCAGGGTTCTTGCTATGTCGGGAACGCTTTCCCGTTTTCCAAGGGAGATGTCCTTGGGGCCAAGGTAGATGGCGTGGCCTCCGAATTGGGTCATCCCGGTTTCGAAGCTGACCCGCGTACGCAGGGAAGGCTTTTCGAAAATCATCGCCATAGTCTTGTGAGCGAGTGCATCAATGTACTTTCTTGGGCTGGCCTTAATCTTCAAGGCCGAGCCTAAGAGATACTCGATCTTTTCGGCGGTGAGGTCGTGGAGCGAGATCAGGTCGTTACCTAACATTTTATCCTCCGAGGTAGGTTCCCGCGTCGGCGGGAGTCTTTTGCTTTCTTCGGTGGGGATTGGAAGCTATGTTTCCTGCTCCGCCCTCCCCGCCGTCACGGTATGGGAAGCATTATCGAGCGCGTCATGGACGATTCTCGTCCCAGCCTTGCCCCGAACCGCGTCGTGTACGTGAAGAGCGTCGGTAATAATAACGCGACCGTTTTTCTTCCCGAGGAACTGCACCGCCGCCTCTATTTTAGGCCCCATCGAACCGGGAGGAAACTGTCCCTCCCGCTGGTACTCGATGATCTCGTCCATGGAAACGTCACCCAACGCCCTCTGGTCCGGTTTTCCAAAGTTGATGTAGAGACACGGCACCGATGTCACGATTATCATTTCGTCCACGTCCAGTTCACCGGCCAGCAGGACCGATGTCCGGTCTTTGTCGATGACCGCCTCCACACCGCGGTGGGTTCCATCCAGTTGGCGGACCACGGGAATGCCTCCGCCTCCACCGGCAATGATAACCGAACCCGTTTCATAGAGCGCCCTCAAGGCTCCAACCGAGAGCAGCCGCCTTGGCTTTGGCGACGGAACAACCTTCCGGTAACCCCGGCCGCTGTCCTCCACCATGGCCCACTGCTCCATCTCCATGAGCTGCTTTGCCCTGTAGGCCGTATAAAAGGGGCCAATCGGTTTCGTCGGGTTCTTGAAAGCCGGGTCTTCCGCATCCACCTCTATCTGGCTGAGAACCGAGAGAAAATCCCGGTCGATGCCCCTGCGTTGGAATTCGTTGCTCAGGGCCTTCTCCAAAATATACCCCATGCTACCCTGGGTCTCCGCCACGCAGACATCCAGGGGGAGAGGGGGAACCTTTGTAACCCCCTCCTCCACCCTGATGAGATTCTGTCCGACCTGGGGTCCGTTGCCATGCACCAGAAGAACACAGCCATAGTTTTGCAGTAGGGGTGCCAACTGGTTGGCGGCCTCATCGGCGTTGGCCAGTTGCTCGCGAATCGTCCCCTTTTCCGTGGCCTTTATCAGCGCGTTTCCGCCGAAGGCCACCAGCCCCCTCTTGGCCTTCATCGTGCTTACAGGAACCGCTTAAGCGGAACCTCCAGCGTAGGTTGTCCGATCTCCTGGAGGTCGTACATGACCCTTACCGACGGCTTGTTGATGTTGATGATGCGTCCGAGGTCGATCGGCGTGCCTATAATAACCAGCTCGCAATCGGAGGCGTTTATGGTGGCTTCAAGATCCTTCACCTGGTGGTCGCCGTAACCCATCGCCGGGAGAAGGATACCGATGTCGGGATACTTCTCGTACGTAGCGCTGATGGAGTCCACGGCGAAGGGCCGTGGATCAACCAGTTCCGCGGCGCCGAACTTCTGAGCCGCCATTACCCCGGCGCCGTACTGCATTTCGCCGTGAGTCAGCGTTGGACCGTCTTCGACGACCAATACCCGCTTACCGGCGATGATGGATGGATTGTCAACCGTGAGAGGCGAAGCCGCGTCGATGACCATGGCCCCCGGGTTTACATCGGCGATATTGTAGCGAACCTCGTCGATGTCGTCCCTGTCGGCGGTGTCGATCTTGTTGATAACAACCACGTCAGCCCTGCGAAGGTTGGTCTCGCCGGGATAGTATGCCACCTCGTGGCCGGGCCTGTGGGGATCAACCACCACGATTTCAAGGTCGGGGCGATAGAAGGGCAGGTCGTTATTGCCGCCGTCCCAGATTACGATGTCGGCCTCGCGCTCGGCTTCCCGGAGAATAGCCTCGTAGTCCACGCCTGCGTAAACGATGACGCCGCGCTTGATGTGGGGCTCGTACTCCTCGCGCTCTTCTATGGTGCACTTGTACTTGTCGAGGTCTTCCATGGAGGCGAAGCGCTCGACCCGCTGTTCGGCCAGATCGCCGTAGGGCATCGGGTGGCGAATGACGGCTACGCGCTTACCGGCAGCCTTGAAAATTTCGCAGACGCGCCTGGTCGTCTGGCTCTTTCCGCAACCGGTACGCACGGCGCATATTGAAATCACCGGCTTGGAAGAGGAAACCATCGTGTGGTCGGCCCCCATCATCATGAAGTCAGCTCCCGCGGCGTTTGCGATGGCGCATTTGTGCATAACGTTTTCATAGAGGATATCGGAGTAGGCGAAAACCACGAGGTCTACCTTGTCCCTCTTGATAATCTCCACCATGTCCTTCTCCTCGTAGATCGGGATACCTTCGGGATATCCCTCGCCGGCCAGGGAAGCGGGATACTTCCTGCCCGCTATGTCTGGTATCTGCGTTGCCGTGAAGGCCACGACACGGTATGCGGAGTTGCCGCGAAAAAAAACGTTGAAGTTGTGAAAATCCCTACCCGCGGCTCCCAGAATTAAAACGTTCTGAGGTTTCATAAAAAGCTCCTTCTTGAATTATGGTTTGCGGCTGCCGAACATCGGCACTCTTCGCAGCAAGCCCAGAGTCTACACGATGCAACGCCTTTGGTCAAACGGGATTCACCGCCCGCACCGGGATTTGCCTGCCTACCGCGTTGCGCGCAAGCGCGGCCTGTCTGCCGCCGGGCAGGCCGCCTTCGGTCCCCGGTTAGGTGGCGGATTCAGGTCGTGGATAAGATGGACATACAATAGAGGTTGCTCTATAGTGTTAAATTGGGTGTATATATAGGAGTGAGATGGATGCCGGCTTTGACCTCTCTACAGAATCCCCTGGCTAAAAGTTACAGGCGGGCCGCGAAGGGCAAGCTGAAGGGTTTTTTTCTGGTCGAAGGGCGCCACCTGCTGAACGAGGCCATCAGGGCGCGATGGCCGTTGGAATCGGTGCTCATAAGTAAAGATCTGTTGCCCTTCTGGATTGAACCGCTCAGAAACGCCGCTCTTCTGACCAGAACGACGGAGACCCTTCCGAAAATTATTTCAGCACTGAGTTCCGTCGAGGCCCCGGAGGGCGTGATGGCCATAGCCGCCCGCAGGGAAACTCCCTGGCCCAAGCCCGTAGCCGGGGATTTCTTCCTCTACCTGGACGCCGTTCAAGACCCTGTCAACGTGGGAATCCTTGTCCGTTCGGCTGAAGCCTTCGGGTTGAAGGGAGTCTTCGCAGGCGCGGGGACGGCAGACCCTTTCCGTCTCAAGGCCCTCTTTCGCAGCGCGGGCGCGGCCTTTCACGTGCCCATCCGGTCCTGTACCTGTGAATCTTTCCTGGAATGGTCCAACAATATGGGACTTTTACTCCTGGGAGCCAACGCCCGAGGCATTTCGTTCTATAAGATGGCACCGCCGCAGGGTCCTTTCGTCCTGGTCCTTGGAAACGAGGGAAAGGGGCTCTCTCCGGCGATGCTCCAGGCGTGCAAGCTCCGCATAGCAATACCAATGGCTCCGAATTGGGACTCCCTCAACGTCTCCGCCGCCGGTACCCTTCTTCTGTACGCGTTGTCGGGTGTGGGACTTCCTGGGTGAACGGGGCGCCAAATCCACCGTCCTCGGTCCTCGGTTAGGTGGTGGATTTAGGTCCACCCGGCGCGTTGCCCAAACCGGGAAAGGATGCTAGGATGATCTTCTGGAAGTTAGGGAGATGGAGACATTCTAAAAGTAGTATTAATCCGGAAAGCCGGGGTTGCTAATGATTGATCTTGACGTGGTAGACATACCAAAGCGCCTGTCGGAGGGTATGAAGCTGATGGACAAGGGGGCGCAACAGAAGGCCCGGGCCCTCTTCGAAGACTACCTTGAAGTCAAGCCCGACTCCGCCCTCGCGCTCTCATTCGCCGGAATGCTGGAAGCTCAGGATGGAAAGAACCCCACGAGAGGCCTTGAGCGCTGCCTTGAAGCCATGCGCAAAGACCCTTCCGAGGCTCTCTGCTATCTTAACGCGGCTAAGGCCTACATCGCCAACAACAACCGTTACCAAGCCATCAGGGCTCTTGCCAAGGGGCTGAAGATTCACTCGCCCAACCTGTCGAGGCTGCGCAATTACTGCAAGATAATGGGCATCCGCCGCAAACCCTTTGTTCGCTTTCTTTCCAGGGACAATCCGGTCAACAACCTCATGGGCCGCATCACGTGGAAGATAAAGAAACCGTCCTGATCTTCAGCTCCCTGCGTTCGCTTTAGCTGAACAGTTTCCTGTCGAGTGTTCGGTACTGAACCGCCTCTGCGATGTGGCTTGCGGCAATTTTTTTCTCTCCGTCGAGATCGGCCAGCGTGCGCGAAACCTTAAGTATGCGGTGGTGCCCCCTGGCCGTAATACCCATGGTTTTCATGGCCCTGATAAGAAAGGCCTCCGCGTCTTCGTCCAGCGCACAGTAGGCGTCGACCATCTTCTCGTCCATCTGGGCGTTGGAGTGAACCGGAGTGTTCTTAAAACGCCGCCACTGCACTTCGCGGGCCCTAAGCACCCTCTTCCGAATCACGCTTGAGGTTTCTCCTCCGGGCGCCTTCCTGAGTTCTTCGGGCGGTATTGACGTCACCTCGATCTGAATATCCATCCTGTCGAGCAACGGTCCCGAGAGACGCGAAA
>CAZIBS010000100.1:0-8185 GCA_964537405.1 uncultured Thermoanaerobaculia bacterium
GCAGGCGAGGCCGGCTTCACCCCTTCTTCCTGCCGTCATGCCGCCTCCCGAGCACGACCCGACCCGGCGGGACTCGTCGTGGTCCGGATGGTGAATTCCGGAACAGAAGCGACGATGTCTGCGCTCCGTCTGGCGTGAGGCGCCACCGGCCGCGATAAAATAATCAAGTACGCGGGGTGCTATCACGGCCACGCCGACTCGCTCCTCGTGGATGCCGGAAGCGGAGCCCTCACCTTCGGAACTCTTTCTTCGCCGGGAATCCCGAAAGCACTGGCGAAGGAAACAATCGTCGTTCCGTTCAACAATATCCAGGCTCTGGAAAAAGCTTGCGCCGAAAACCATGAAGAGATAGCAGCCTTCATCCTGGAACCGCTGCCGGGCAACATGGGCGTCGTTCCCCCCAAAGCAGGCTATCTTGAAGCCGCCCGCGCCATCACCAAGCGGGAAGGAATCGTCCTCATATTCGACGAGGTGATGAGCGGCTTTCGCGTCGCGCCGGGGGGAATGATCGAACGCACCGGCGTAGTTCCCGACCTCGTAGCCTACGGAAAGACAATCGGAGGCGGACTTCCCGTCGGGGCATACGGCGGAAGCAGGGAACTGACGAAAAAGATTTCGCCCTCCGGTCCGGTCTATCAGGCGGGCACACTCTCCGGGAATCCGTTGGCCATGGCCGCCGATCTGGCGACGCTCAGGATACTGGAAAGGGATGGCGCGGCAATCTACTCACGACTGGAAGACCTGGGCAAGGGGCTCGCGGACGGTTTGACCTCGTCGGCGCGCGAGGCGGGAATACCCTTCACCCTCAACTGCGTCGGTTCCATGTTCACCGGGTTCTTCAACGGCGTCGCCGTAACCGATCTTACTTCGGCCAGGCAATGCGACCTCAATGCCTTCTCGTCATTCTTCAACAAGATGCTGGAGAGGGGCATCTACCTTCCGCCGAGCCAGTTCGAATCGGTCTTCGTATCAGCGGCGCACACCAAAGAAGACATCGAATGCACCGTCCATGCCGCGCGCGAGGCTTTTAAAAACTGAAGATGCCGTTGTCGGCGTGAAGGAAGACGCCTTTCTCAAGACTTGGCTTACGGGCACTTTATATAGCCGCAAGTACAGGTGCAAGAGGGACAGCAGAGAGTGAAGGCGGGGGTCGAACACCGGATGGTTCCGCAACTCGATCCGCTGCAGAGGCAGGTGAACGTGAAATTGCCTCCGCCTGCGTCGGGCGCCACACCGAAACCGAAGGAGTCGAAGGAGCCGATCAATGCGTCCGCAGCCGTCCACTCACGGACGTTTTCATCGGCGCTTGAAGTTACGTAGTCAATCCTCAACCGGGTATCGCCTGCGGGCGGCGCGGAAATCACGAACTTGGGAGCCGCGCCGTCGTAGGTTCCAATTATCATGCCTCGGGCGTCCCGGGTTTCCACCTTCTTCTGCAGTTCGGTCGATGCATCCACGTTGACAAAAGCGACCAGCAGCGTATTGCTCGGTTCGGAGTAGAACTTGGCGGCCAGAATGTTTTTTGTCTTGAACTGGTGAAGGTGGAGCGTCAGCTCGAGTTTTCCCTGAGGCGTGATTTTGCCCTGAACGATCGTGGCGCCGGGCAACCGGGAGAAAGCATCACGATTGAGATCACGGGCGCCTTGGCTCGGTTCCGTCGCCAGGAGAAACAACGGCGCCAAAAGCAGTAGAAAAAGGCCGATCCCTGTAACTTTTCCCTTTGAAAACCTCATTTTAACACCTCCTTATCGCCTAATATATATCCCACCGAAAAAAAAACAAGTCTCATGAGGCTGTTGCACGAAGTTCAAATTTGACGTCTTTGGTGTTTTACAGGGGGTCATTTTGTATAGGTTTAGTCATTCTCGTTGATCCTCGGCCATTTTACGACGCCGAATTTTTTTACAAAAGCGCGTACCGGAGTCGTGCAACAGGCTCTCATGCTGCGTAGCGGGTAAGGAATCCTTCCTTTGCTTTAATTGCGCTATCCCGGTTAACGGAAGGACTTCGCCTTTCGATCCGGGCGGTGGTTCTTGTTGCGTTACAATAACCCCTCTCTCGCGAAGGAAAAGTATCCGTTTCCGCCGATGATCAGGTGATCGAGGACGCGAACGTCCAGGACGGCGAGGACCTTTTTGAGGCTCCTCACAAGAATTTGTGCACGGTTTGGGGTAGAGGAAGCTTTCCAAGGCAGTGGTAGAGGTTGATGGAGAAGGTCGTCGGAGTGCGAAAGCCATGAGCGCGGTGGCTGACTTGTTTGGCGTTGTTGTTCATGGCCTCGGTAGCGCCATTATCGATGCGAAGGTCGAAGTAGGCCAGGATGCCGTCTTCGTGGCGGCGCAGGAGCCAGGCGAAATCCCTGAGCGGTTTGATTCGGCCGTGTGTTGCCCACCAGAACCACTTTTTAAGATAACGCGCGGCCCAGCGAGAGGCGCGTTTGGGGGTGGCGCACAGCTCACCCCAATAACCGGTAAGCGTCTCAATATAGGTCATATTATCTTCTTCGACGGCTTGCCGGAGACGTTCCATCCACCTGTCGCGCAACTCATCGTCAACCGACGCCTCGGCGATTATCGGCACCAGCGTTTCGATGGCCTTGAAAACGGCCGCGCCAATGGCACCCGATGAACCGTCCACATTCTCAATGGCCGGTGAAACCTTTTCCAAAAACAACACGGCCCCCTCGCCACCAAGAACGGGGTCTTTACGGGCCGCTTTCTTGATTTCCAAAACGGCTTCTTTGATACGCTTGATCGGCGGCTGCGAACGCCACCCAAAAGCACGGCGCCTAAAACGGGAGCGAAAGGTCCATGTATGCTTTATATCGTGGGACATGATCGTCAACGCCTTCTTTTCACAATAGGTTTTACATCCAGGGCCGCCACTATCCATGGACACCTTTTATTGCCTGGTACGGGAAGGGGGCACCCACCGTACCGGGCAACAAAAACCTGTCCCGCCGCACAAATTCCGATGCTGGTGGTAACCCCGGTCGAAGAGGCGGATGTTTTTTGTAAAATGGTGGAGGCGGCGGGAGTCGAACCCGCGTCCGGAGGTGTTGGCCAAGGCAGCATCTACGCGCGTATCCGGTTCCTTAGAGTTTCGCTAGCCGCCGATGGAACCGGCAAGTCTGCGGTTCGCTAGCCCCGAAGTCTTTTCCAGGCCGGTGGGGGCATACCGGACCGGAGCATCCCGCTTGCGTCGCTCTTGATGGGCCGCGGGCCCTCCCTTCAAGAACGTGACGGCTTAAGCCGCCAGTGCCAGATCAGGTTGATTGGCAGTTAAAAGGTTCCGGTCGTTTTACGAGTGCCCGGAACTCGGCGCGCAACTACCTCCCTTACATCCCCGTCGAGGCCGTTTCGCCCCCACGGTTTACGTCGCAAATATAGGGCGCGAAGAGAGCGGAGTCAAGTCCGCGGCCTTCGGTTAGGTGTTGGATTCAGGGGTCCCGTACCTGTCGCCAAGAACCTAATGCAAACGGTTTAGCGCTATTTTGTTTTAAAAACCAGGCTGGAAAAGGCGCTCTCGGCCTTGGAGCGCGTGTCGTTCGAGTCTATCTGGATGCTGACGGCTATTGGATTGGGCGCCTTTCCCCCAAAGGTCTTATGAAAATCGGCGGCAACGTCCCTGGTTTCTTTGTACCACCTCCCGGTGCCATCGCCGGAACCCCTGAGGACAAAAATGCGCGTGTTTGCGTTCCTCGGGGAAGTGTAGGTCGTTCCGTTCTTGAGCGTCGTCTCCCACGTGTATCCAAGAATCCTGTAGCTGAAGCCGCCCCACAGGCCGAAGATCTTTTTTGCCGGGAAGATCACGTAAAGCTGGGCAGCCTCGTCATCCGTGGCCTTGACGCGGCCGTCACCACCCTTCGGCAGCTCGTCCACTTTCCAGTCCCACGAGAGGATCGAGGTTTTTTTCAGATTCACCTTGACCGAGCGGATGAAGGACCACGAAGAGTCGTTGCTGCTGAGCCGGATATAGGAGCGCGACCCGGTCTTCAGGAACTTAACCGAAACGTTGCCCGACCACTTTTTTATCTTCCAAACCGAATAGAAGGGGGCTGGAGCTGAAAAGGAGCCTACGACGCTCGTGGCCGCGGGAGCGCCCAAAACAACGCCCGACAATCCAAGAATCGCCATCGCAAGAAGGAGAACTACTGCATTTTTCGGAAACCTATTCATTCGACGTCATCCTATCTCAAAACCATTACATCCGGCGTTCTTACTCAAGGTAGGTATACCCTTCGAGACCTTCTTCAAGAAACTTTTTAACGCACGCGGATTCTCTAAGCGTTACCCGCCCGCTCTCGATTCCGCTTTCGACGGTCTTACGAATGGCGTTCATGACTTCCCGTTTTTGGTACTGAACGTAATTGAGTACATCAATTACGCGGTCTCCTTCTATGGTTTTGTCAATGTGGTAGCTATTGCGCCCCGTAACGCTCACGTGGACGGTGTTGGTATTGCCCAACAGGTTGTGGAGATTCCCTAGCGCTTCCTGGTAGGCGCCGACGAGAAAAGCGCCCATGTAGTACGGCTTTCCAGGCTGCAGTTCGTGCAGTTCCAGCGTGTTCTTCACATCGTGCAGGTCTATAAATTGGTCTATCTTTCCGTCCGAATCGCACGTTATGTCGGCCAGGGTAGCCTTTCGATCGGGCCGCTCGTTGAGTCGCTGGATGGGACAAATCGGGAAGAGCTGCTTTATAGCCCAGTGGTCGGGAAGGCTCTGGAAAACGGAGAGGTTAACATAGTAGGTGTCCGAAATGAAACGGTCGAGATTTTCGAGTTCATCCGGAACGTAGTCCAGGTGGTGAGTAATGCGCGCTATGCGCGTACAGACGAGCCAGAAGAACCGCTCGACGAGGGCGCGGTGCGAGAGGGACATCATGCCTACGTTGAAAAGGGTGAGGGTCTCGTCCCGAATCTGGAGGGCGTCGTGATAGGACTCCTGGAAGTTCTTGACGGAAAGTTCCTTGAGGATATCCGCTAAGAGAACGGCGCCTTCGGGAGCATCGTTAGGGAGGTCCAAAGTTTTGCTCTCGTCAATGAGCTTGCTCGAACCGAGAACGTTGAAGATGAGTATGGAATGGTAGGCCACGAGAGCGCGACCGCTTTCAGAGATGATGTCGGGGGGCGAAATATTATCTTCCTCGCAGATTTCGGCCAGTGCCGAAACGACGTCGGCGGCGTATTCCTCTATTGTGTAATTGGCGCTGGAGGGAAAATTTGCCTTGCTTCCGTCGTAGTCAACGGCAAGACCGCCTCCCACGTCGAAGTAGCGAATCGGCGCCCCCATCCGCACCAGTTCCGCGAAGATTCGTGTAAATTCGCGCAGAGCATCTTTGACGCTCTGAATGGAGGTTATTTGGGAACCGAGGTGGTAGTGAAGCAACTGGAAACGGTCCAGGAACCCCGCTGCTTTGAGGGTTTCGACGACGTCCAGAATCTCCGCCGGAAAGAGGCCGAACTTCGATTTATCCCCACCGGAACTCTCCCACTTCCCGCGGCCCCTGGCAGCCAGCTTCGCCCGAACTCCGATATTGGGCTTGACATGGAGGCGGTTGGAATACTTCAGGATGACGTCCAACTCCGATGGTTCTTCGACCACGATGATGCATTTGAAACCCAACTTTGCGGCCCAAAGCGCCATTTCAATGTATCTTCCGTCCTTGTACCCATTGCAGATCACGGGAGATTCAAGGTTGTCCATTGAAGAGAGGGCGATGAGCAACTCGGCCTTGGTGCCTACCTCGAGGCCCACCGTCGAGCTTCGTCCAAAATCGATGATGTCTTCGACTACCTGCTTGTTCTGGTTGACCTTGACCGGGTATACGCCCACGTAGCGGCCCTTGAAACCATACTCCTTAATGGCTCCCGAGAAGGCGGATTGAATCTCCTCGATGCGTTTTTGGAGTAGACCCGTAAACCGAATAAGGACCGGCGGAGCGATGCCCCTGGAACCAAGATCGTCCACGAGAACCTTCAGATCCACAACCTGGTCCGCCGCCTTTTCCGGTGATACGGTAATGTTGCCCTTGCTGTTGATATCAAAGAATCCACGTCCCCATTCCGCGATGTTGTAGAGTTCCCTGGCTTCCGCGAGGGACCACTCTGAGAGCGTGGTCCGGTTCTTCAGCTTGATGACGTCAACCATGGCCGTGTTTACTTCTTTGCGCTCGGCAAAGCTGCCTTCTTTTTCCCTTTAACCGTTGCGTTAAGGCGATTGAGAACGTAGTCGGTTTCGTCCAGGGCGTTTGAGGACCACACTATAGCCTGACCGGATTTGTTTACCACTACGTCCCAACCGTTTTTCCTGGCGAGCGATGCAATGAGCGGATTAAATATCTTGTTCATGGCTTCGCCCGCTTGGTTCTGCCTCTTACGGTACTCCATACCGGCGCTTTGCTGGAGGCGCTGAAGTTCGCCGGCCATTTCTTTCAACTTGCGGGCCGAAGTTCTCTTCATCGCCTTGGCGGCGCGATACTCGGCCACCTTCTGCCTTAAATTATCATGGACGCCCCGTGCCCACTCCTGGAGCTTGGCCTCTATCGCCTTGGAAGGCTCGGATTCCTTCATTATGCGTCCAACGTCAATAAGGACGATGACGGGTTTTTTCTTAACCCGTTTCAAGCCGTCCTTCGCAACTGCGACGGAACCGTTGCCGCTTGAACACGCCAAGAACAAGAGAAACGGGATAGAAAGAAGAACGAGCGCGACTTTTTTCATGGTATGGCCTCCATAACCAAGTATCCTTTATCTTAAAAGGAAGGTGCGGGCGGAGAATGCGCCACGCCCTTCCTCAAGCGATAATACGCTATTCCTCGCTCCTTTGGAATCCCCTTCAGCGCCCTACGAAGTTCTTCGCCGCTTGTAGTCTCTCCCACGAGTCATGGTAAGAAGCTTGTAGTAACGCGGTAGACAGGTGAATTCCCGATACAGGTTGCGTAAATCCCAGGGTTCCTGAATCCACCACCTGCACCGGGATTCGTTCGGTTAGGCGGCGGATTCAGGGGCGATTGGTTGCCTTTTACGTTTAATTTCAGTTAAAATTATTAAAGGAGGCATTGACGATGGATGACAAAACCGAAAAGATACGCCGTTTCCCACGAATCAAGCCGGAATTTCCCGTACTGTTGAAGGAGATAAACCCGGAGGGAACCGACACCTTCGCCCGGACCAAATCACTTGGTATCGGGGGGTGCGCGGTCCTGAGCGACGAATCCATGGGGCAGGGCTCGATGGTGAAAGTTATCGTCAACGCGCACGGCGACACTTTTCAAGCGGTAGGCAGGGTCGTCTACGAACTCCGCGGAGACACCATGGAATACGAAATCGGAATCGAATTCCTCAGCCTTACACCCGGCGACACCAAGGTTATAGCAGGGCTCATAGAAGCCAAGGCCTGATGACCCGAAACGCAAGGTAGGAGCACGGTGTGCCGTTCCTACGAAAGCCTCCCGCAACGGTCCGTAGTAGGGGAGGGCGATCCTGGCTTCACCTATTTTGGGCTGTCTGTCATTGCGAGGAGAACTTGCCTGCCGGTAGGCAGGCGACGCCCAACGTGGCAATCCCGTTGTTCCTGCAACCTCTATCATTGCCGCGTCGTAGCGGCCTTTTGCTCGCGAAGGCCGACTTCCTCTTGACACGCCGCAATTCCCGGTTGAACTAGAAGCGTCAGGGAGCAGGTGATGAAAAAAATATCCCCTCTTTTCCGGTTCGTTCTTGCGGCGCTCGGGAATGGCGCTGCTTCCCCTGATGGCGACTGTTGGCGTAGGAGAGCGTGGACCGCTTGGGAGCGCTCTTCATCCCGAGGTGAACCCTCTTGCCCGGTATCGAACCAAGACCACCCACGCTCTCCCGCAAGAGCGTGCCTGACCGAACTGGCATAACAGCATTGCCACGAATTGGTCCCACGAAGAGAAGTCCTTGCAGCCCCATTCCGCCCTGCGTTTCCTCACAATCTCCGCGAACTCCACCCGGGGCACCAACCCAAGAATCCGATTCAGCAACCCACCGTGTTTTACCATTGTTTCGCCTCCTTATTGTTGAGGCTCGAAGTCCCAATCACTTCAAACATACAACAAGAGCGGCATCTTTATCCCCAATTTAACCAATGTTGTTTTGGACAGGTATGATAGGTGTTGTTATGTGCTGATTATTTTTTAATAATACCATATTTAGCAGATTTT
>CAZIBS010000101.1:0-7872 GCA_964537405.1 uncultured Thermoanaerobaculia bacterium
TTGTCAAGTCATAATAGCTAGAGGCATGGCACCACTTTCCGAACTCACCAGAGACTCACTCCCATATTTATTATGGCAGTTTGCCTTATTTTGCCTGTGGAAAACGCGATCAACTGTTCAAGATGAGCCAAGCTGAAAAACGTGACGCTGGACTCGTTCATTGTTTCAGCGACGTTCTACGGGGATCTCCGGGAGAGATACGACAATGGCATGTGGAATCGGCAACACTTTGTGGAAAAGCACATCCTCTTTTTCCGAGCGAGGCGGGAATTACGATTACTTGGCGAAGGTATTCAAGACCCGCTGACAATGCGCCCCGCCCGACCGCTATTCCGCTGTCACTCCGTGAGAACCAGTGAGTTTAAAAGTCGCGCGGTCCATACGAATTTCTCAACACCTTGCTACGCCCTCGGGTGAAACCGTTTGTAGATCTTCTTGAGGCGTTCCTGTTCTATATGGGTATATATCTGCGTGGTGGAAATATCGGCGTGGCCGAGGAGAATCTGCACCGATCTCAAGTCGGCGCCGTTTTCGAGGAGGTGGGTTGCGAAGGAGTGACGTAGCGTGTGCGGGCTTATCGTCTTTGATATCCCGGCCTTCAACGCATAACGCTTTACAAAGAACCAAACGTTTTGCCTGGTCATGGCTCTCCCGCGGCGCGTAACAAAGAGCACCCTGCTCGTCCGTTCCCCAAGCAGCTTCGGCCTGGCTTCGGCGCCGTACCTTTCCACCCAGTCGGCCGCGATCTCTCCGAGGGGAACAACCCGCTCCTTGCTCCCCTTACCCATCACCAGTATGAATCCAGCTCCGGCGTTCAGGCCTTCGAGACTGAGCTTGGTAACTTCTGAAACTCTCACTCCAGTGGCGTAGAGAACCTCCAACATCGCCCTGTCCCTGAGACCTTCCGGGACGGCAATATCCGGCGCCTCCAGCAATCTCACGACCTCTTCATTGGAAAGGTAAGATGGCAGGTACTTGAAGGTCCGTGGAGCTTCTACGTTTTCCGTGGGGTCGGAGTCGCTGATCTTTTCCATGATGAGGAAGCGGAAGAAGGTGCGAATCGCAACAAGCCGCCGCGCTGTGGTGGAGGGCGAGAGCCCCTCGGCGCGTTCTTTGCCGAGGAATCCGCGCACGTCTTCGCGGACGATGGCGGATGGGGCCTTACCGCTGGAGACAAAAAACTTGGTTAGGTCGCTCCGGTAGGCTTCGATCGTCCTTGGAGAGAGGCCCCTCTCCACCCTCAGGTGGTCCAGAAAGACGGTTAACTCCCGCGGAGGCGGAACCTTGCTTCTCCGGTCAGCCATTTCCATGAGTCCACCTGCGCTCAAGGATGAGCGTAACCGGTCCGTCGTTAACCAGTTCGACCTCCATATTCGCCCGAAAGACACCGGTGGCGACCACCAATCCCAACGCCTTTAACTTCTCCACGAAACGCTCGAAGAGCGGCCTGGCGTCGTCCGGCGGTGCGGCCTTCGAAAAGGAGGGCCGCGTTCCCTTCTTTAAGTTGCCCGCCAGGGTAAACTGGCTGACGACAAGAACACCACCACCGACGTCGCGAACCGAGAGATTCATTTTACCGTTGTCTTCGGAAAACATCCTTACTTCGGCAACCTTTTTTGCGCACCAGTCTACTTCGCTTGCCCTATCGTTTCTCTCTATCGCCGCCAGTACGAGGAGCCCCCTGCCGATGGCGCCGACTTCGGCGCCGCCCACCCTCACGGCGGCGGCAGTAACGCGCTGCAGGACAAGAATCATCGCTTGCCCCCTCGCTTAAACAGTTTCTGCGCGAATTGCACTGCCTCGGGAAAGCGCAGGAACCACGCTCCCACCCCGTAGACCACCATTCCGGCTGAAACGGAGAGGAAGAGACTTCCCGCCTTGGCCGCCATCGATCCGTGCGGAAGCGAACGGTCTATCTTCCAGACGATGAACGCCATGAGACCGGAGAGCAGGACCACTCTGAATAAGGACCATAGGAGCGTCTTCACGGGAAGACCTATGGAGTGCTTCTTTTTAATTCCCCAAACCAGCACCGACCCGTTCACGAGGGCGGAAATCGAAGAAGCCGCGGCTATGCCCGCTACCTGCATCGAGGGCATCAGGTAGAGCGCCAGTGCGACGAAGGCCGCCAGGCTTGCCAACCCCGACCACAGGGGAGTGTACATATCCTTGTGGGCGTGGCAAACCTTGACGAGAACTATGTCGGCGGCCCATGGAACCATCCCGGCCGCATAGGCAAGAAGTGGGCCGGTGGTCATCCGGACGGAGGCTTCTGAAAAACGTCCCGTCCGAAAGAGTACCTCGACGATGGACCCCGACAGGGCGAGGATTCCCGCCGATGCGGGCACGATAAAGAAGAATACAGCGCTGAGTCCACGTTTCAGAATGGATTCCAGCCCCTCCCTATCCCCGGAAGAAGCTTGGCGGGAGAGGCTGGGCAGGATCACGGTCGATAGGGAAACGGCAAAGAGGCCGAAGGCCAGTTCGGTTATCCTGTTTGCATAGTAGAGGGCCGAAACCGCCCCCTCTCCGAGCGTGGTCGCCAGCGCTGTGCCCACCAGTATCGTCAACTGTCCCGCTCCCGCTCCCAAGATTCCCGGTCCCATCAATCGGAATACCTGGATGACGTGTTTATCGCGAAGGGAGAAGGCGGGACGGAGGGACATCCCAACCCGCTTGAGAAGGGGAAGCTGGAGCAGAAACTGAAGGCTTCCCCCCACGAGAACGCCCCAGGCCAGCACATGAGTCGGGGTCGCGGAGTGATAACCCCAGACGATGGCCGCTACGATGATGGAGACGTTCAGGAAGGCCGGCGTCAGGGCCGGAAGGGCAAAGATATGGCGGCAATTGAGGATTCCCATCGCCACGGCCGCCAACGAAACGAGCGTGATGTAAGGAAAGAGCATGGCCGTAAGGTGTTTAGTCAGGGCGAAGACCTCCGGCGCTTTCGTGGCGTAGTCCCACGCCATAGCCTTAACGATGAGCGGAGCGGCGAGGGAGCCAACCACACCTAGAATTACAAGCAGCGATCCGAAAAGGTATAGAAACCGCCGGGCGAAGAGCCACGCGCGTTGCGGAGGGTCCTCACGGAATGAGTACGAGAGAACCGGCACGAGGGCCGCCGTCATGGCGCCCTCCGCCACGAAGCGGCGGAAGGTGTTGGGAATGCGGAAGGCGACGTAGAAGGCGTCGGCAAGGTAGGATGTACCCAGGAGCGAAGCAAGCACGCGGTCTCGCACGTAACCAAGAACCCTGCTGGCGAGCGTCATCGCCGCGACGTTAACCGTATGGCCCAGGATTCTCTCTTCACCCTCTCCCATGGTCGTGAGGATAGCACAGTTAACGCTTTATGAGGATAAGGACCACCGCAAACGCTCGCGTTGTGCTACCATATCCCTTTTTGGAGCTTGTTGATGAATAAGAGAAAAACCTTCAAAGTTACCTGCCCCTCCTGCCGGTCTTCGCTGGTCATCGATGCAGAAGCAAAGGTCGTCGTCGGCCACGAAGCTCCGCCCGTGGAATCCACCGCCTCCTTCGAAGAACGCATGCAAACCCTCAGCAAGGAAAAACGCCTGGCCGAGGAGAAGTTCCAGGAATCCATAAGGACGGAAAAGAGCAAGAAAGAGGTTCTTGAACAGAAGTTCCAGGATCTCGTAAAGAAGGTCAAGGACGAACCCATTGGTCCCATGACTAAAGAAATAGACCTTGATTAGCGGGGGCGCCCGAGGACACGGAGGAGGAAGAAAAATGACGAAGTTAAGACTTTTGCTACTCTTGGCCATGGTCTCGCTATTAACGGCTTCCTTAGGATGCAACAAGAAGCCGGGCCCCCCAAAAGATATTAACGTCTTCTCCTGCGACACCCTGGAAGGGCTGCTCAGGCCCGGTTTATTGAGTGTAGACAAAACCGTCTTCGCCGAGGGAAAGGGTTCCCTGAAGATCTCCACGGAAATACCGATCACCGTTCCCCTCTTCAAAGTTTCTTACCCGAGGGTGGGTGGCGCGAAGGTCATCTTCAGGGCGAAGCTTCGGGCGGACAACTTCGGCGGCGACGCGTACCTCCAGGAAATTATCCACTTTCCCGGCGCCGGGCAGGTGACGGCGCAGAACTACCAGGAAGCTATCCACGGAAAGACCGGCTGGGTTTCAAGAGAAACTTCCGCCTCCGTTCGCAAAGGCCAGCATCCGGACTACATTCAACTCAATCTGGTGGTCAACGGCCAAGGCACCGTCTGGATAGACGACATCCACCTCGTCAAGGCGCCCGAAATAGCCAAGTAGTGAAGCCATCAATCCGTAAGTTCGGCGCTCCCTGCGCCGCAAAGCCGGACTTTACAGTGAGACGATGAGGTAATGTAAAAGCAAGCCGCACCGCCGTGGTCTGGCAAAGCCACGCCGGAATCGTCCACCACCTCGAAAACGGAGGCCTCTACACCATCGAAGGCAAGGGGTGAGGGATAGAATGGGGGAAGTAAGGAGGAGTTGAGAGTGAGGAAGGCGCTACATGGATATCCCAAGGCCGGAGGGAGCGAAGCAGATCAAAGGGTTGATCTTGAAGTAGTCCGGGAAGCATCTTGTGCCGATCCGCCTACGACGCCGTGATAAAGAGGCAGTCTCATTGAGATGTATTGATTGCAGTTACGGTC
Organism: uncultured Thermoanaerobaculia bacterium; assembly: GCA_964537405.1. Classification (GTDB taxonomy): domain Bacteria; phylum Acidobacteriota; class UBA4820; order UBA4820; family DSQY01; genus CAVRTJ01. The sequence goes on from CAZIBS010000101.1 coordinate 4,647, forward strand.
TTCCGAAGGCGTGATTGGAAGCCGTCTTGTACGACCGGGAAATCGAAAATTCGCAGCTTATATGGAATGTTGGCCACAAATAAAATGAATTCAAGCAAGCCGCGCTCAAACATGTATAACTGGTTCATTTCGCTGGCTGGGCCAGCATCTTGGCCGGTGGTCTTTGGTATCGCGTGGCTTGTATCACGTGGGACGGATGGTGGTTGGGTAGGAATGGCCTTCATGTTCAGAGGGCTTGGTGTTATCTTGCTTATTCACGTGATTGCACCCATTTTCTTGGTCGTGACGGCAGTTCGAAGGCGATGTGTCCATGACCCTGTAGGAAAATTGGTGGTCTCAGGGCTATGTTACTATATCCTTGTCGCCGCTATAGCTTTCGCGCTGGAAGGGCCACACGAGTTAATGAGAGATTCATTCGTTATGTTGGAAGCCCTTTTTTGCCACTGATGAGCCTGTTGCACAACTCCGGTACGCGCTTTTGTAGAAAAATTCGGCTTCGTAAAATGGCCGAGGATCAACGAGAATGACTAAACCTATACAAAATGACCCCCTGTAAAATACCAAAGATGTCAATTTTGCGCTTCGTGCAACAGCCTCTGATACAACGTATCTTCCAGGTAAAAAAGGATTGTATAGAGTTAGCAATGCGTTTGGAATTAAGGAGTTAGCTACGAGAACCTCCCGCAACGGTCCGTAGGGAGGCGACCCTGCCCTCCCGTCCGTCTTTACGGCCTATATCTCTTCCGAAGAGCACTTGGAAAGATTCCCCATGGGTCCACGCCTTACCTTTTCCTTTTCCCGGTAAGACACTCTCAAGAGGCGCCTCGCGTGTCGCTTCCCGTTTTCGCCGTTTACAGTGGCCGTGTCTACATACATGGGAAGTGCTATAGCGTTTCGTTAGAGACTTGCCAAGCCATTGCCTCGAATTACCAGTGGCTACATTATGATACCCCAAAACATCCCTAACCCCATATATATCAATTGGTTACACTGCTTCGGCCGCTGGAAGATCTGTTTGACAAGCAAAGGCCGCTACGATGCAGCAATGGCAGAGGTTGCAGAATTCCCGGCGTTGTCTCGGCAAAACGGACGGAAGGGCAGTAGGATGGCGAAGGGGTTCACTTGTACATCCTGATAATGTTGAGGACGCCGGAGATGACCATCTGGACGGAGATGACCGTGATGATGAGCCCCATTAGACGGGTAATGACCTTGATAAGGCCGGGCTTCACGCGTGAGATCAGGCTCTCGCCCGAGATGAAGCAGAGGTAGGTGAGCACGCATACGACCGCGAAAACGCCGACCACGACGCCGTTGTACAGGTAGCCCGAGCGGGCGCCGACAAAGTTCATGGCCGTGGCGATGGTGCCGGGGCCGGCAAGGATGGGCATGGCCAGGGGCGTTATGGCCACATCCTCCGTAGCTTCCGTTTCGTTCCCGCGCTCGCCTGCCGCCGGATGGTGCATGGCCGATTCCCTGCCGTGGAGGAGCTGATACCCCACGAGGAAGACCAGAATGCCGCCCGCGATCTGGAAGGCGGGGAGTGTTATACCGAACACTTTGAAAATGATTCCACCGCCGATGGTAAAGGCGGCCACGATGAAAAAGGCGAGGCCCACCGATTTAAAGGCCACGCGCCGCTTGGCCTTATCGTCGAGCCCCGCCACGAGTCCCAGGTAGATGGGCGTGTTCCCGATGGGATTCATAATGGCGAAAAAACCCATGGCAACGGTAACGGCGAACAGGACCATGTCTTTCATCCCCGGGCTCTCCTATCAGGAGCCGGATTATACCACGCTTCATAAACCTCTGCGCCGGTTTCGGTTGTTGAAATCATGGATTTCCCGGCGTACTATGGGCTTAATCCTGCGCGTGGATGCACGGATGACGGTCAACCCTGCGTTCAGCGAGGATTTTGAGGGGGCACCAATGTTTCAAAGATGCCCTTGGCTGTGATGGCTGTACAGCCGGTTCAAGCGCGGTTTGCAGCCGTCAAGGAGATTTGGTCGTGCAGCGAATCACCCGCGTCGTGTTCTCTTTGGTGATCATGGCAGGAGCGGCAAGCCTGGTGGCCATCTTCGGCTGTCGATCTCCCGGGAAGACCGCGGCGCCCGGGCTACCCTTGAAGATCGTGGCCGACATACCCCTTCCGGGGAGAGCCACACGCTTGGATTACATCACGGTGGACCCCGTGTCTCACCGCGTGTACCTGGCTCACATGGGCGACGGGACCGTCATTGCCGTGGACACAGCCCGGCGTAAAGTGCTGCGGGTGGCAGGGGGCATGCCCCTGGTACGGGGAGTTCTCGCGGTTCCCGCGCTGGGCCGGGTCTACGCCGCGTCGGCCGGAAGCGGAGAGATCGTCGTGCTTGAGGCGGCCTCCCTCAAGATCCTCGCGCGCATCAAGGCGGGCGACGTGGACGGGCTCGACTACGTACCTTCCGTCCAGCGGCTCTTCGTGAGTGACCAGCAAGGTGGTAACGACGTGGCGATCGACGTTAAGACAGACAAGGTCATCAAGAAGATCGCCGTTGGCGGCGACGTGGGGAACACACGTTTCGACCCGGCGATGGGAAGGGTGTTGGTCGCGGTGGGATCCGGCAACGAGCTGGTGTCCATCAATCCCGAGGACCTCGACGTGGTTGGACGGTATCCGCTACCCGGCGTGAAAGGGGCCCACGGGATTGCCCTGGACCCGTCCACCAGCACGGCGTTTGTTGCCGGCGAGGACAACGCTACGGTCTGTGCCTTCAGTCTCAGTGAGGATAAGGTCAAGGCCGTGGCGAAGGTCGGGGAAGGCGTGGACGTCCTGGCCGTGGACCAAGCTACGCATAGGCTTTTCGTGGCCTCAGAGTCCGGGGTGGTCTCGATCTTCGACGTGACGGGCGGAGGGTTGAAGAAGCTCGCTGAAGGGTTCTTCGCTCCCGATGCCCACGTCGTGGGAGTGGACCCCGCCACCCATCTGCTCTATTTCCCACTTGAGAATATCGGTGGAAGGCCGGTCCTGCGCATCGTGCGGTACACCGGGCCGTAGTGGAAAATGGGGGCACGCCTTGCGGTGCGGTCTTACCGTGAATCACCGTTTCTGCATAGCGTTGCGTATCCGGCGAGACTACCGCGGCCTTTCGGGTTCCGCAGCGACAGGTGTAAAAAAGAGGGGTAGAATGCGCCCCCATAATCCACCGCCTAACCGAGGACCGAGGGCGGCGGGGAAGGCTTAGATGCA
>CAZIBS010000102.1:0-7782 GCA_964537405.1 uncultured Thermoanaerobaculia bacterium
ACGGCGGCGAGGCCTGTACCGGCTATAGCCGCGGCAAGGGCGGCGGCGTTTGTACACCCTGAAAGAGGCGCACCGGTACCAAAGAAGGGGGTTGCGCAAGCAACCCCCTTTTCATATCCGGGTAGGGGCGGCCCACCGTGGCCGCCCGGGGTTGTACCCGGAACGGCGGGCGGGGGCGCCTCTACGGTTTTACCGCCCGCGAAGCTCTCTGAGAGAGAGGCCGACGGCCGGCAATAGGTGGTAAAAGATGTCGATGGGAAAACCGACGACGTTGTGATAGGAACCTTCAATGGACTTGATGAAGATGGCGCCGAGACCTTGGGCGCCGTATGCGCCTGCCTTATCCGTGGGTTCCCCTGTGGCGGTGTACCAGGCAATTTCCTCTCTGCTGATACGGTGAAAGGTCACTAAACTCCGGCTGGTTTCGACGGCGGCTTCGTACCCTGGACGCATAAGGCAAAGGCCGGTGCAGACCACGTGGGTTGTACCGGAGAGAAGGGTGAGCATCGAAGCCGCTTCAGCCTCATCGCGCGGCTGGCCCAAGGCGCGGCCGTGGAAGAAGACCAATGTATCTGCGCCTATGATCAAGGCGTCGTCGTCGAGAGACGCGGCTACCCAACGGGCCTTTTTCTCCGCTAACCCCGAGACCCGCTTTTCCGGCGACTCGCCGGGAGTCGAGTCTTCTGGCGCACCGGAAGGAACGACGGTGTGAGGAACTCCTATGAGGTCAAGAAGCTCCCTTCTGCGAGGGCTCTTTGAGGCCAGGATTACGGTGGTCACTTGGCGAGCCGGACCACGATATAGATGCCGAGGAGCAGCCCGGCAAGGGTTATAGGATTTATCGAGAGGGTGATGCCGAAGACAACGTGCATGACGGATAGGTCAAGGTTCATGGGGTGTTTCAGGCCGATGGAGATGCCCTTGAAGAAGATGTCGTGAAGAACTCCGGAGGGAAGCAGGAGCCCCACGACCTGGCCGAGGATCGTCCCTATTACGGCCGTCAACAAGAGCACGACGAAGGCGCCGAACCAGCCCAGCTTCACTGCAGCAATCCCGAAGGCATCGGCATATCGGACGAAGCGATTGGGCCGAAGGTCTTTTCGTACCTCTCAAGGTTTTCGGTCAATGTGCGAACGACCTGCTTCAGGGCGATGGGGTTTGTAAGCAGGCGGGACATCACCTTCACCTCCGGTTTGCCGGGCACGATGCGGCCGAAGTCCATTACAAATTCCGCCTGGTTGTGGAAGACGGAGAGGAAGTTTACGTAGACGCCTTCCGCCGTTTTATCGTCAACCTGTATTTTTAGTTCAAGTTCCTGTCTTTTTGCCACGAGTATCCTCCTTGGTTTTGGATTGTACGGCGTTACCCCGAGCCGCGTCAACGCGTTCTTTACGCATCCTCCGAAGGAATGCGGGGACGTAGCGTCCTTCCTTACCCAGAACGGCGAGGTCGGCGAAGCCGTCGCCCATGGCGATTGAGACTTTGGCGCCCTCCCTTAGCGAAGCCACGCCCCCAATGGGGCTGGAACCTTCGTCGAAGAGGACGCCGTAACCGCGGTCGAGGACAACCAGGGGACTCAGCGAGTGTAGAAGGCGGATCGAGGAGGCAAGGCGTCTCGTGCCTCTTTCAATACGCTCGCGGATACCTTGGCGAAGATCCTCTCCGGCCCGGGCTATGCGCGAAGACGAATCCGAAAGCCGTATCGACACGTTGCGGGGCGAGAGAGCCCGCAGACACAGTTCGAGGCGGTGTTCATTGTTGGTGAGGCACGAGAGGAGGGCGTGGGCGGCTTTTTCACCGAGGTGATCGCAACCCTCCTGCGCGCTTTCTATACGTTTGAGAACCAGTGCCCCGGCCAGCTCGGGCTTGCATGCCGAAAGGCGGGATGTTGCCGAAGCGAGCCTCTCCCGCATCGTGGCTGATAACCTCCGGCTACCGTTCTCTACGAGGTTCCACGCTTCCTCAACGCGGGCGGTCAGAAGTTCCGCCGCCACGGAAGGGGTTGGAGCGCGAAGATCCGCCGTGAGGTCGGTCAAGACCGTATCGACCTCGTGGCCTATTGCGGAAATGACCGGTACGGGGTACTCCGCTACCATTCGTGCAAGTGCTTCGTCGTTAAAGGCCCACAGATCTTCCATGGATCCGCCGCCGCGCGTAAGGACGACCGTATTGATTCCAGGTACGCTCCGCAGTTTCAGGAGGGCGGATTTCAGGCTGGCCGGCGCTTCAGCTCCCTGGACCAGCGCGGGAGCTATGACCACCTCAAAGTTCGCCCTTCGTCTCTCAAGAACCGAGAGTACGTCCCTGAGTGCAGCGCCGCTCACGGAGGTCACTATTCCAACGCGGGTAGGAAAGGGCGGAATGGGACGCTTGCGCCCCGGGGCGGTCAATCCGTCGGCAACAAGACGGGCCTTGGCCTGCTCGAAGGCCATCTGCATGGCGCCAAGCCCCGACGGCTCCAGGACCGTGGCGTAGAGCTGGAGGTCGCCCGAGGCTTCATAGACCGAGAGTTTTCCCCTCGCGAGCACCGCCATGCCGTTTTCGGGCTCAAAGGGAAGGCGACGCGCGTAGGTGCGAAAGATCACCGTTTTCAAGACGGCGCGTCCCTCCCTGAGAAGAAAATAACAGTGGCCGGAAGCCGCCCGTTTGAAGGTGGAGATTTCGCCTTCCACCCAGAGGTCCGGGAAGGCCGCCGCAAGCTCGCCGGAGAGGAGCCTGACGATTTCACTGACGCTGTATACCGTATTGCCGCTCCATTCTTTCGGCATGTCGTTATTGTACAACCATCCAGACACCCCGGGCAATCAGGTCGAAGATGAACATCGGAGGTAAACCGGGATTCGCCTGCCTACCGCGTCGCGCGTCAGCGCGGCGCGGGCAGGTCGTCCTCTCCTACAGATTGGAGCGCAGGGCTCCCACGACTTGCAAGGTGCAACAAAAACAGTGGGGTGAAAAACATGGGGCAACATCTTGCAAACCGGCATTTTGTCTTTTTCATTAAGGTGATCATCCTAAGCAGCATTGCGTGGGACCACCGCCGGGCGGGCGCGGCGACCCGCCACTCCGCGGTTAGAAAGGCGGTTGCGGGTACGGTGAAAAGGCCGGCCGATTCAAGCATCGGCCGCTGCACGTGGAGAAAGACGGAGAATCAATCATGCAACGCCATGCAGAGCCACGGCAGGGCGCGCACATGGGCACGCCCGCCGCTGTTCCGGCACGGTGGATGGAGAAACGGCAACGTCTTCCCATCCAAACCCGTGACGGTGGCCTGAAAAATGGTATTCCGACGCGTCAGGCGTCTTCTTTTCGAAGAGCGCCCAACTCGGAATTCTACGCCGGGGCAATCTCACCGAAGATGGTTCTGAATCACCATCGCCTTCCAATAAAGACTGAAGCAATCCGAAAGATTCCGGAAAACTCGGGATGGACATAGTCTTTATAGCGGCTGTACTGAAACCGACACCCCATTTCGCAGTTACCCATCAGGTTGTAGGTCAGGCTTGTACGCACATAGTTCTGCGGTATATCCACGTGGGAGAAACTGCTGGCAAATTGCACCATCGCAATAAACGGGTTTGGCTCGCGCGTGGCAAACCCTCCCTGTGTATCCGTCTTACCGCCGGACAGGTTCCAGGAGAGCCGGTCGGTAAGCTTGTAGTTGGAGGTGAGAGTCACATTCTTGGTGGCGGCGCTGTAGGGAACCAGGTTTTCTACGTACCACGGATCGGTCCCATAGATTAAGTCCGTGTGCAGCGACGTTTTCTCGTAGGCGCAACCCAGGGTCAGCGTCCAAGTCTGGACCGGGCGGGCCATGAATGAGAGCGTGTCGGTGAACAGATTGTTCCGCCTCTGGACGGCCGGAAACTGGCGCAGCCAGGTCATGCTGGCGTAGTTCATCACGCAGAACCTGACGTTGGGCGTGTAAGTGGCATCCACATAGAAGCGATTTGAGAGGCCCGGACTGGTTATGTATCCCGGCCCTCTCGTGCTGGACCATTCATAACCGGATCGGAGATTCCAGAACGTGCTTCTGAAGGTGGCGGCCGTACCGAGGGTATTGGTGAAAGTTGTTCCGACGACGTGAAGACGATCCAGGTTGTCGGGAGAATAGAATTGCGGGAAGAGTTCCGTGTTGCTGCGCTTCATGTTATTGCGCTTGTAGTATCCCTGGAAGTTCCAGTGGCGATTCAAACGATAGCCGAGCCTGACATCGCCCCAGTTGCTCCGGTAAGAAACGTTGGGGAACAACGGATAGGCCGAGGGCCAAAAGTCATTTAAAGCATAGTGTTGGTGGTACGACATCCGGCCCCACCATTTCCGGGTGAAGTTTATGTTAAAGGTGGCGTTTGCGTTGAGGAAGTTTTGAGCGTTATCGGTCGTCGTATCGCGTGTCCGCCCCTTGGTGGCATTGATGTTCAGGATCATGGCGGAGGTGAAGCGCGTGAAGATCGACACGCTGTCCGAGGTGGTTCTGTGGCCGGGCATCAGGTCGTGAGCGTAGTAGCCGGCCGGCGTGTTGGGAACGCCGGCGGGTAACAGATCATCCGGCGGAGAGGATGTTACGGCACCGAAATAGTTCGTGTAAGCGGGGAGATGATTGCCGGAATTGCTGATGTCGTGCTCGTAGGTTACGGAGACCTTTTTGGTTCTGAAGGTGAGTCCGAAACCACGGGTCTGGTAGGTGTAGTTTACCAAACGCTTCCCCGAGTGGAGGTGGCAGGATTCCCCGCAGGTCGTCGTCGAACTCATGTCATAGTACCTGGAGGGAACGGTCCCACGGGTAGCTTGGTTTCCAGCCTTGACGAAGAACGTAATGGGTGTTCTGGGCACCCTGACCCGCAGGTTGATCCTGGTGTTGGTCTTCTGGATACCTATGATCCGCGTGGCTGGAAGCGTGTCCGTAACAAGGATGTCCGGGGTGAGATCCTGGCCATAGAGCAATTTGTCCTGATGGTGTATGAGGCTCCTCGAATCGAGCTTCAGGGTGATGAATTCACCCAGGCGAAGCGTGGAATTCAAGCGGTAGTCATCTTTGGTTAGAACGTTCGAGCGGAAGGTCCAGGAAACCCCCTTGGGTTTATTAAAGAGGTTGAAGGTGAAAATTCCGCCCGCGGAGTTTCGAAGGTCGTTGTATTGAGCCACGCGCATTGCATTACCCGTCGTGGACTGCCAGGTGTACTGAGGCAGGAAAGCTAAGGTCGTAAAGGTGCTGGACTGGTCTGCCTTGCTTTTCGTGTCGTTCGTGGTTGCGTTGAGCGTGGATGAGGTTGCCTGTGCATAAACAGCCACACCCACGACGAGTACCATGAGGAACGTGGTGAACCAGCGTAACGGTCTATAGGGTCGTATCGGCATCTTAATTCCCCCATTTGCGGAAGTGTTTAGTGACAAAACCTTTTTGCTTTTCATTTTCAAAATCCTCAAGGTTTGTCAATGAAGACGCTACCACCGGTGGAGGAGGCCACGTCGCTGCCGTGAATGGAATTGTGACAGTTGGTACACTTGTTCAGGAGCGGCACTCCGTTTCCATCGTGGTGGGCCGGGTGACATTGCATACAGAGCATGGGCTCGCTTACAACCAGCATGGCGCGGTTCATGCTGCCGTGAGGGTTGTGACACGTCAGGCAGCTTTCCGTAACCGGAGGATGCTGGTAAATAAAAGGGCCCTGGTATTCAGAGTGGCACTTGTAGCAGAGTTGGTTCGGCGTATTGGCACGGATGTTGTTGCCCGCAACGCCGCCGTGCGGGTCATGGCAGTCAATGCACGTCATTTTATTTTCGAGAACGGGGTGATGATAAGGGAGGTTTTCCTCAGCGGCTTGTTTCAAGTGGCACCTGGTGCATAGCGCGTTCAGTTGTTGACGCGACGGGATTGCGCTTTGGGTGCCATGAATGTTGTGGCAATCGGTGCACCGCATATTTGACCGGCTGTGCGGCCCGGTCTCCCAGTTCGTAAGCTCGGGGCCCGTTTCGTGGCAGCGCAAGCAGACAGCGTTAGCGGTTTTTGCCGTAAGGGTTGAGAGCAAAACGATATTTTTCTTGCCGGGATTCTTAACGTGAAGGCTTCCTCCGCCGTGGCAATCTTCGCACTCAACATTCTTGAGGGCATGAACGGAGTGCTGGAAGCTTACGGCTTCTTCCCGGTGGCAAGTCCCGCACTGCTGGAACCCCACCATGGACGTACCCTGGATATGGGCCGAGACGGGGTACGACATCCTGCCGGACGCAGAAACCTTCTTAGCAAGTACGGTAGTAGACCCCAGAACGAGGGCGAAAATCACCAGGAGGGTGGCGCCTACCCCGGCGCCCAGGGCTTGCCGAAACCTTCCCGTGCGCCGGTTCGTGAATTCCTTTTGGGGAAGGCTCGAACCACTGTTCTCACCTTCGTCAATGTTGCGTGACACCTGATCCATTTTATTCCTCCTCTTTGGAGCGTGTTGTAGTTGCACAACACAAGTTTGGGCTGAACCCGAGCCCCCAAAGGTCCCGTTTGACGATATCGCGATTAAAGTACGGTTCCCGCCAGCGTTTCCTGAGAGGGGAAGTCAATAGAATGATAACACGTTCTTCCGTACTCAGACTTCTTTCCATATCCTTGCCGCCTTCCTTTGAGCGAAGTTCCCGGAGAGAAAAACCCCCGCTCCCATCCGCGGTGTCATAATATAGATTTAAGAGAGCGCTTATCCAGCCCTGTTTCCGTCTCAAGCGAGCCGGTGGGGGATATCGCCCAACAATTCATGCTTGTTGGGGTATGTGCCCCAATGAACACGAGAGCGGATTCATGTCGGCTGTCGGCCGCTATCAAGTCCGCGGTCCGATATTAAACATCATAAATAGTTGCATCGACAGGTGGTCAGGATTTGTTCGTTGGTAAGAGTCTGTTGCCCCGGATTCACCATCAAAAAGGTTTTAATCATGGTTGATGGTTATATTATACAGTGTTATAATGGAGGTGTGAGGGTTACTGAACCGTCACCAAAGATGAGGAGAAAAGATGGCGCCCGAACTGCTTCCATACAAATACGGTGAGGAAACAAGAGACAGCGGGTTGACCGCGCTGGGAGGATTGCCTTTACACCTTGATTTAGCGAAGGGTTTAGGGCTTGTAAGGTCCATCCGCGAGCATTTAACCCGGGTTTTCTATCTGGTCTTGGAAGATGTCGCTAACTATCTGATAACAGAGGTGATACACGAATCATTTGTGTAGTGACAATTGTTTTGCTACGGGGTCCAGGTCGAAGATCTTCCACAATTTCTCCTGGACGCTGCTGCGGTGGGTAACCTTACGTTTGGCTTCTTTGAGGCTGTACACCATGACAACTTCTTTAAGCTCGGAGAGTTCCTCTTTGAGTAGCGCCGGACTCATGGCGCAACCGCCCTTCTCGGTCATCCACTGCATGACGCGCATCAGGGTCATGGAGACGACGCAGCAAAAGGCATAGGCGCGTATTTTGGAATCGGTCCAGTGACGAATGGGTCTGAACCGAATGATGGCCGGGTCCTTCAAAAGGCTGAAATCCTCTCCATGATGTTCTTCTCCCGATAGGTGTCGATCAAAAACCCGCTCTCCGCCTCAGGCATGTTTGAAAAGATGAGGTTCTTGCCGAAGCGTTTCCTGCGTCTGGTTATCTCCAGCCCGTTGTCGTCCATGACCAGCTTGCCCTCTCTGACCTCAACATTTACGCACGTTCCATAGCGGCTTTTCTTCAGAATGCTTTGGATCCCTTGTAGCGGCCGCTCGCTGAGCGGCCGAAAACCCGGCCTGTCACCGACAGGCCGCTA
>CAZIBS010000103.1:0-7600 GCA_964537405.1 uncultured Thermoanaerobaculia bacterium
GACAGTCGTTCCCTTCGGCACGCGCCGGGCCTTGTATCAAGTTTAGCGCATTTAGTCTCTTAACGGTTAATTCTCATTCAAAATGAACCAAAGTCGCTGGTGTCGAGGGTCAGCAACGAGCGCAAAGTCGTGATTCCGGGACCAGAGCGGATCTTGCAGTGGCCAAAACAGTGCAACTAATTGATACATATGGGGTTATAAGATATCCTGGTTGAGAGGGAATAAATAGCGGCACCGGCACACACTGAGCAACGTCGTCGAAGTAAGGGACCGAATCTCCTGTTGTAGGGCATCCATCAAGGATGTGAGATCTTGGAAGAGACGGTTGTGGATGGTCTGAGCCTTGAGATGCCGCCACAAACGTTCCACCGGGTTGAGTTCTGGCGAGTATGGGGAGAGGTACATGATTTGGATGTGTTGGGGGATCTTAAGATTCTTCGAACAGTGCCACCCAGCTCTATCCATGATCAGCAGGATTTCTTCTCCTGGGTGCTCTTTTGCAAATTCCGACGGGTAAAGATTCATCATCTCCGTATTCACCTCAGGAAGGAAAAGAGAAAAATGATCCCCGGTTTGAGGAGATACCGCGGAAAAGGTGTAGAAGTTTTTGTAACCTTGGATAACTCGAACCTTGGGAGTAACCCCCTTCCGGGTCCACATACGAATGAATGTGGATTTTAACCCAAATCTCCCTTCGTCGAAAAAGTACACTCTCAGGCCTTGGTTTGGGGGGTTGACTGAGAAACTCAGCCGTTTTTTTTAAATTGCTTTCGTGCTTCAGGATCCCCTTTAGCGTGGCTGGGTCCAGGCCTCCTGGGAACCAGATTCCTTTTCCGCAGGAAGAGCCAGAGGGGGGTCTTGGCAAGGGATATCCCAAATTCCTCCTGAATAGTGACCTGAAGCTTTTTGACAGTCCAGAGGATCGGCTCCCCTGAGGGACGGCGAGCCTCTACCACCCACTCAACGACCTTTTTTTTCTGTTCTTCGCTGAGCTTGGAGGGATTGTGCCCCTTGGGCCGATCCTTCAAACCATCCAGGCCATCTTCTTTGAATCGGTGTGCCCATCGGAAAATGGTGCTTGGCGACACTCGAAAGATCTGGGCCACCTGATTGATCGGATTTTCCCGGGCGGCAAGAATCGCTTTGATTTGGATGACTTGCTTGGAGTTCTTTATTTTCCTCAATTGAGCCTCGGCTTCCCTTGCAACAATGTCACTGATGAGAGCTTTAGGTCTGGCCATGGGTTACCTCCTCCAAACAGGAGGATATCGTAGCACATCAATACTCCCATATCAAGCAGGTAATCTTATTAGGTGTACTTTGAGTCATCCTGCCATACTATTCTTGCGGACAAAAAAAGGGCGGCCTCACGGCCGCCCTACGTTCGGGTTGTACTTGGTTTAATACATGTCTCCGCCCATACCTCCGCCGGGCATTGCGGGCATGTCCTTCTTATCCTCAGGTAGTTCGTAGATCATTGCCTCGGTGGTAAGAAGGGTGGCGGCCGCTGAAGCCGCATTCTGTAAGGCTGTGCGCGTTACCTTGGCGGGGTCGAGGATGCCTGCCTTCAGGAGGTCTTCGTATTTCTCTGTTCTTGCGTTGAAGCCTTCGTTGCCCTTACGCTTTTTAATGTTTTCGACGATGACCGAACCCTCGACGCCGCAGTTGTTGGCGATCTGCCTGGCGGGTTCTTCGAGCGCCCTTCGGACGATCTTAACGCCGGCCATGAAATCGTCGTTGCCCTTCAGCTTGCTCAGCGAGGCGATCGCACGGATGTAGGCTACGCCGCCACCAGGTACGACGCCCTCTTCCACGGCGGCCTTGGTGGCGTGAACCGCGTCTTCGACGCGGGCTTTCTTTTCCTTGAGTTCGGTTTCGGTGGCGGCGCCGACCTTGATTACGGCTACTCCGCCAACCAGCTTGGCCAGGCGTTCCTGGAGTTTTTCGCGGTCGTAGTCGGAAGTGGTATCTTCGATCTCGCGGCGGATCTGTTTAACCCGGCCCTCGATCTCCGAAGCGCTGCCGGCGCCTTCGACTATAGTCGTGTTGTCCTTGGTTATGACGATCTTCTTGGCGCGGCCAAGGTCCGAAAGCTGGATGTTTTCGATCTTAATACCCAGATCCTCGGTGAAGCACTTGCCGCCGCTAAGGATGGCAATGTCTTCGAGCATACGCTTGCGACGGTCGCCGAAACCGGGGGCCTTAACGGCGCAGATGTGCAGGGTGCCGCGGAGCCTGTTCACAACCAGGGTGGCCAGGGCTTCACCCTCTACGTCCTCTGAAATGATGAGGAGCGGCTTGCTGTTCTTCGCAATCTGTTCCAGGAGAGGAAGAAGGTCCTTCATGGAGGAAATCTTCTTCTCGTGGGCCAGAATGTAGCAGTCTTCGAGAATGGCCTCCATGCGCTCGCTGTCGGTAACGAAATAGGGAGAGAGATAACCGCGGTCAAACTGCATGCCTTCCACGATCTCCAGGGTGGTGTCCATGGTCTTGGATTCTTCGACGGTAATCACTCCGTCTTTGCCCACCTTGTCCATCGCCTCGGCGATGAGCATCCCAACGGTCTCGTCGTTGTTGGCGGATACGGTGCCGACCTGTTCTACCGCCTTGCCGGCCACCGGCTCGGAGGATGACTCAATCTCTGCGACAACGCTCGAAACGGCTTTGTCGATACCCTTTTTCAGCTCCATAACGTTGACGCCGGTGCCCACGGCCTTGAGGCCTTCCCTAAGCATGGCCTGGGTGAGTACCGTGGCGGTCGTCGTGCCGTCACCGGCCACGTCGGAGGTTTTGGAGGCGACATCCTTCACCATCTGGGCGCCGATGTTCTCCTGTTTGTCCTTAAGGTCGATCTCCTTAGCCACGGTGACACCGTCCTTGGTTACCAGTGGCGAACCGAACTTTTTTTCGATGATAATGTTGCGGCCCTTCGGACCGAGAGTAGCTTTCACCGCGTTGGCAAGCTTATCTACGCCCGCCATGAGAGCCTGGCGCGAACTCGCGGAATAGATGATGTCTTTTGCCATGGTTTTTCTCCTCGCTTACTTTATGATGCCGAGGATCTCGTCCTCGCGCACAATGATGTATTCCACCTCTTCAATTTTGACTTCAGTGCCGGCGTACTTGCCGACGAGAACCCTATCCTTTTTCTTCACCGTCATTGCAACACGCTTGCCCTCATCGTCGAGCTTGCCCGGACCGACCGCTTCGACTTCTCCCTCCATCGGTTTTTCTTTGGCCGTGTCGGGGATGATGATGCCGCCGTGGGCCTGCTCCTTGGCTTCCAGACGCTTGATCAGCACGCGATCGTTGAGTGGTGTTATCTTCATATCAAGTACCTCCTCTTAGAAAGAACAACAAACCGGGTCATCTGTATCTCCTACCAAAAAACAAGTATAAAACCTGATGAAGGGTTTGTCAAGTATTCTTAGTCCCTTCTTCATCCTGCTGTACAACAAGGAGTTACGGTTACACTTTTCTTGAGCACCGGCCATATTAAGCATCAACGATTGACCTGAATTAAAGAATTGCTCCGCACGCGACCGCCGGCTTCGCCTTGCAAAAACGCTGGAGAAACGGCTATCATGCGGCTGGAGGCTTTGGATGGAAGATTGCTTTACTCTGGCGCTGGTTCAGATGGCGCCCTCAATGGGACTCACGCTCAAGAACCTGGATATGCACCTGGAATATCTTGCCTCGCCGGAGGTTAAGGGGGCCGACCTGGTTCTCTTTCCGGAACTGTCCCTAACGGGTTATCTACTCCAGGACCTCGTGGCTGAGGTGGCCGTACGGGAGAACGACACTACCCTTCTTGCTCCCTTGCTGAAGGCGAGCAGGGAACGGGACATCGTCGTAGGCCTGGTTCTTCAGAGCCCGGATTTTCTCTTCTACAACGCCGCCCTCTACCTTTCCGGAGGAGAAATCAAACACGTCCACCGCAAGGTTTTCCTTCCTACCTACGGAATGTTCGACGAGGGCCGGTACTTCGCGGCCGGCAACACCTTCAAGGCCTTCGACACGCGCTTCGGCAAGATCGGCCTTCTTCTATGCGAGGACGCCTGGCACCTCTCCGCCTCCTATCTCCTGGCCATGCAGGGCGCCCACACACTGGCCGTGCTCTCGGGAAGTCCCGGCAGGGGGTGGAAAGGAGGCGGTCCGGTCGCCTCGGTACAAACGTGGGAAAGGGTCGGCCAGACGCTCAGCCAGTTTCTAACGGTCAACTGGGTTTACGTGAACAGGGTCGGCTACGAAGACGGCTTAGCCTTTTCCGGCGGCTCCTATCTCTCCGACCCTTTTGGAAACCTGCTTCTGGACGGCGATGAAAATGTCGAGGCCGTCTACAAGGCCCGCGTATCACTCGGGGCGGTACGAAGAGCCCGAACGGCCACTCCCCTCCTGCGCGATGAGAAGCCTAATCTCGTTAAACGCCACCTGGAAAGGCTGCTTAATGAGGAGAACGCGCGATGGCCATGAGCCACCCTCCCGCCGTCAACCCTGAAGTCGCCCAAGCCATGATCGACCGTTTCCTCGCCGAGGAACTTGCCAAATCCGGCGTTGACGGTTTTGTCGTCGGACTCTCCGGTGGCGTGGATTCCGCCCTCTCCTGCGCGATGGCGGTTCACGCGGTGGGAACGGACTTGACGCTGGCCGTCAAGATGCCCTACAGGACCAGTTCACCACAATCCGAATCCGACGCCGACGCTATCGTAGACCAACTGGGCGTTCGCTGCGAAAGAATAGACATAAGCCCGATGGTAGACGCTTACTTCAAGGATAACGACGAAGCTTCACCGCTGAGGCGCGGCAACTACATGGCCCGAACGCGAATGGCCTGTCTCTTCGACCTTTCGGCACGCGAAGGCGCCCTCGTACTGGGAACGAGCAATAAAACCGAACTTCTTCTCGGATACGGGACCTGGTACGGAGACACCGCCTCGTCGTTGAACCCAATCGGCGACCTCTACAAGACCCAGGTTTGGCAGATGGCCCACCATCTCGGGCTGCCAAAGAGCGTTATCGAAAAAGTCCCTTCGGCCGACCTCTGGCCCGGGCAGACAGACGAGAAAGAACTGGGAATCAGCTACGGGCAAGCCGATGCGATCCTCTACCTGCTCGTTGACGAAAGGTGCACGGTGGAGGAGATAGAGGCCGAGGGCCACGACCGCGGCCTGGTTGAGATGCTCCTTCACAAGATTCAACGTAGTCAGTTCAAGAGGCGCCTTCCACTCATCGCAAAACTCTCCCAGCGCACCATAGGCATTGACTTCCGCTATCCCCGCGACTGGGGGAGATAGCGCCGGGTAAGCGTACAAGCCGGGAGTTCAGGGGTTCAAGGGAACCCGGCGCCTACGGCGCGAATCAGGACTCGTGGTGTTCCAGCACATCAAGTTGTAAACCACCAGCCCTTTTTCCCTCTGCTACAGGATTTCGTCCACCATACCGGCAACCATCCTCCCGATGGCGGGTGAGGAGGTAAGACCGGGAGACTCGATGCCTATAAGGTCGATGAGACCGTCAAGGCCCCGGTCCGCCTCGTTGCGGATAACGAAGTCGCGGCTCGCTTCGCCCGGTCCGTATCGCTTGGATTGAATCCCGGCGGTGTCCGGCTCCAGGTCTTCGATCGCGAGGGTTGGAAGAAAGGAAGAGGTCGCGTCGAAGAAGAGCTTCTTAAGGGAAGCGTCCACGGAGTAATCCACCTCGTCGCACCAGTAGTCGTACGGTCCCAGGCGCATCCCGCCCCCGAGGTCCGGCACCGTGTGGATTCCTACCGTGGCCTCCCCGGACGGCGGGGGGTAGATGAGCATGGAGGGCATACGGTCAACCTTGCGCGTGACCCTGAAGTAGACGCCCTTTCGGTAGTGGATGCGGTAGTGGGCTTCATCAACGTCGATTCCGGCCATGGCGGCAACGCGGCCGGAACACATCCCGGCGCAGTTTACGACTACCCTGCTCCTGAAATAATAGCTTTTTTTGTTGTTCTGGATGACGCCGACCTTGAACCCACCGCTTTCCTTTGAAAGGTATTGAACCTCGCTGCCGAAGGAAAAAACGGCGCCACCCTTTATTGCCAGGTTTCTGAAGAAAACCATGAGTCCATGGGAATCAACGATGCCCGAAGTAGGGCAGTAAATCGCGGCCCGTGCACGAACGTTTGGCTCCATCGCTTCGATTTCGGCCGCACTGACGATACGAACGCCTCCCGCACCGTTTTTCCTGGCCCTTTCGAGGAGGGACTCAAGGCGCCCTTCCTCATCCTTCGTGACGGCCACTATGAGCTTGCCGTTGTTTCGGCACGGTATGGCGTGTTTGCGGCAGAGGGCATACATGAGTTCGTTGCCTTCGTGGCAGAGGCGGCCCTTCAGCGAATCCGGCTTGTAGTAAATGCCGGCGTGTACGACCTCGCTGTTCCGGCTTGAAGCCTCCTGCCCGAAAGAATCGCGGCGCTCGACGACGACAACGTCGCGCCCTTCTACGGATGTATGGGCCGCGACCGATAGACCCACAACACCGGCCCCGATAATGGTCACGTCTACCGTTTCCATAGGTTTTCCTAACGACGGTGCCGGTTTATTATCCACAGGCCGAGACCGGCCAGGATCATTCCCGTGCAAAGCACCTGTCCCATCGAAAAGGGACCGATGACGAAACCCAGTTGGGGGTCCGGCTGGCGAATGAATTCAACAAAGAATCGCACGACTCCGTAGCCGATGAGAAAGGCCACGGTGAGAAAGCCTTTGAAGGGTCTCCAGTTGCGCATGGGCCACAAAACGGCGAAGAGGAAGATTCCCTCGAAGAGGGCCTCGAAAAGCTGGGAGGGATAGCGCAACAAGCCGGCGGGGTCCAGTGGAAAGTACATGCCGAGCGCCCAGTGCGTTGCGCGTCCGTAGAGTTCGCCGTTGATGAAGTTCCCGAGACGCCCGAAGGTATAACCCAGGGGAATCGCCGGAACCAGGGTATCACTCAGGGCCAGGATGGACCAGCCCCGTTTTTTGCACAAGACGGCAAAGACGATCAAAACCCCGATGAGGCCGCCGTGAAAGGACATTCCGGAGAAACCCGTATAGTGCAGACCGCCGGTGAAGCTGAAGGGAAGGAAAATCTCCAGGGGATGCCTGACGTAGTAGGGCAGGTCGTAGAAGAGAACGTAGCCGGTTCGCCCTCCAAGGATGATGCCCAGGACGCTCCACGTGACCACGTCGAGAAGCGCCGTGGTGTCCGGAGGGACCGTCACCTCGCCCCTGTGAATACGGTGAGCGGTGAGAAGGTAGACAATGGCGAGCGCGACGATGTACATGAGGCTGTACCAGTGGATGGAGAAGGAGCCGATGGAAAATATATCGGGCCTGATGTGCTCGGGAATGTGCTGCCAGAAGTGAAGGAATCCACCCATCATTCTATTTGAACACGCCTCAAGGTTTTTGACAAGCCGCGGTTTCCCCCAAATCCACCACCTAAACCGCGATACTCATCTTGAACAGTTCATTTTCGCAAGTCCTTAGTAATCAGTGTGATACAAAAATAAGAAACCGGCGTGGCCTGCCTGCAGCAGGCAGGCACCACTTGGGGGTCTTGGTTTCGGGTTGACAAAGAGGGCGGTTAT
>CAZIBS010000104.1:0-7498 GCA_964537405.1 uncultured Thermoanaerobaculia bacterium
GTCCCGAGAGACGCGAAAGGTAGCGCCTGATCTGCTGGGGTGTGCAGCGACAGCGCCTGGCGCTATCCCCGTAGTAGCCGCAGGGGCAGGGGTTCGTGGCCGCTACAAGAGTAAACGACGCCGGGAAGGTCAGGTTGCTTTTCGCACGGGAAATAGATATCCGGCGATCTTCGAGGGGTTGGCGCAGGCTCTCGAGCACGTCCCGCTTGAACTCCGTCAATTCGTCGAGGAAGAGCACGCCGTTATGAGCCAGGGATATCTCGCCGGGAAGGATGTTGGTGCCTCCTCCTATCATTCCGGCGTAAGAAATCGTTTGGTGGGGAGCCCGGAAGGGTCGCATGGAAACGATTCCCCCGTTTCTCCCCCCAAAGTCGCCGCGTACGGAGTGAATGCGCGTGGTCTCCAAAGCCTCTTCGAAGGACATGGAAGGCAAAATGGTTGGAAGACGTTTGGCAAGCATGGATTTTCCGGACCCGGGCGGCCCCATGAGTATTACATTATGACCTCCAGCCGCGGCTACTTCGAGGGCGCGCTTTACGTGCGCCTGTCCCCGAACGTCCGAGAAATCCATGGTGAACTTCGGGGACTTGAGTATATCGCCGTAGTCGCGCCTCGGAGTGGGTGCCTGGTTTCCCTCTCCACTCAAAAAGCGCACCGTCTTGACGAGAGAAACCATCGGAAAAACCTCGCAGCCCTCTACGACGGCCGCCTCCGAAGCATTGCCCGGGGGACACAGAAGCGCGACCCCCAGCTTCTTCGCCAGCATCGCCATGGCCAACACGCCCTTGACCGGGCGAAGTGCACCGTTGAGAGCCAGTTCACCGACAAGAAGTGTTTCATGAAGATCTCGGCCCGCTAAAATCTGGCCCGTAGTTTTTAGAAGGGCGACGGCAATCGGCAGGTCGAGTTGCGCTCCCTCTTTCTTCAGGTCGGCGGGGGCCAGATTGACCGTAACCTGTTCCAACGGAAACTGGTATCCCGAGTTGAGGATGGCCACCTTCACCCTCTCGTGGCTTTCTTTAACGGCGGCGTCGGGCAGGCCCACGGTCACGTAGGCGGGCATTCCAGGCTGAACATCGGCCTCCACCTCCACCGGGACGGCGTCAATGCCGTTCAGGCCCGCCGAGTGGAGGCGCACCATCATGGCGCCGCTTCCCCGCCCCGGGGAATAGGCGCCGCGAAAGACCCTCCCGAGTTCATGCGGCAGGAAAGCGAAAGGGGAATACCGTTTTTCACGGAACCGGGAAGCAGGAGCCGGTACAGGTGAAGACCTTCTCCCCTGGAGGAGAAGGACGGCAGGGCCATCGTATGTAAGGGGCCGCCGGAAGCGCCGCGTTCCCAAAGGAAGTAGTCCAGGATACCCGGGCCTTCACGCAAGAGGAGGTCCAACTTCTTCCCGGCGCGTTTGGCGCTGTTGATGATGAAGGGCGGCTCCAGGTCCTTCCACAGCGTGAAGGTCAGCCCCGTTCCCCCGGCTTCGCTTCCCCCGTTCCAAAGAACTACCCACAGGGTGCTGCCCGCTTTCGGCATACGCATGAGCGACTCGGAGAGGCTTCCCACTCCTTCCCGCACGACGCGGCCGAGGTGGTCCGTATACAGGCTGATGAGGCGGAATCCGTTGGGACAGGAAGAGGCGGATCTCAAATCCACTCCCTCTTCTTCCTTCGAGAGAGGAAAACTCCACACTTCAAAACCGCCGGCCGGGATGTCGTGGTTGATTACCCAGACGGCCGGCAGAGAACCAGGCGGCGCGGTTAGTATCCTGGCCTCTATCATCTTCCTGAATATCCAGGCGGCGAAACGGTTCGCGTAGGCGTCCCAGGAAAGACCGGACCCGTGGACGGCGCTCCGAAGCCTGTCGCCGCCGGGTCCGGGAGGCAACGCCTTTGGTAAGAAAGAGGGATCGCCGACCTCTTCCATGAGGAAGGCGTAGGTCAGGGGAGAATTGAGCATTGCAGCGTCCAGGATACGCCCATCGGCAGCCCCGGCGAGAGCGGCCATGAGCGGCGCCGGATCGCCAAGGACCGCTCCCCTTAGCGAAGCAAGCGCCGCCGCGCGGTTATCCGGAGCGAGAGTTTTTGCAGAGGCGCTCCACATCGCGTAGAAGAGAGATTCCGATAGGTCCCGGCCTGCCGGTACGGCGAGCGGATCGGGAAGCAAGGGAGGATTTCCAAAGTATGCCTTCCACGTTTTTATAAAGCTCCGGCGCACAGCGAGGGCTTTGCGAACTCCTTTGTTTGGAGCGGATGCGGGAAACCACAACGTCGCGCCGTCCGCCGCACGGACCACGCCGACCCTCTCCGACGCCACTGCCGGCAAAACCGCAAAGGCCAGGGCAAGAACGAGCAAAGCTGAAAGTGTGCGTCTTTTAATCACCCTTCATCCTCCAAACGGGTCTATTTTCGGTCTTTTACTCCTATATGTCAAGAACCAGCGCCCTCGGGAACCTTGCGCCAAACCACTCCTTCGCCCCCGAATTCCGCGGTTTAAACGTCTGCGCCTTCGAATCGCCAGGCCCGCCACGGAATAGGTGTCGCGGAAATGACCGTCGAGGCACCCGCCTGGCAAGGCACGACGACGTTGTCACAGCAATGCTGCTTCAAGGGAAAGTATTACCGGGGAGTCTGTTGCACGACTTCGGCACGCGTTGTTGTGGAAAAATTCGGCTTCGTAAAATGGCCGAGGATCAACGAGAATGACTAAACCTATACAAAAGGACCCCCTGTAAAACACCAAAGATGTCAATTTTGCACTTCGTGCAACAGCCTCCGGGGGCATTAAATGTTGTACATCTTGCGAAGGTTTGCTTCGGAGTGGGGATAGGCGGGCAGCGAGGGCGCATCCCGGTTTAGGTGGTGGATTCAGGTCGAGGCGGGTGGAGTTGATTGCTTTTGAACTAGTTCGCCTCCGGTCCCCGTTTTTTGCTTTTCTGGTTTTCCCATAAAGAGCATTCCAGCGCCAGAAGTGCTTTCTTGATTGCAAGCCCGCCTCCGTAACCCCCGAGGTTCCGCTTGCCTACGACTCGGTGGCAGGGAATGAGGATGGGAATCCTGTTGGCCCCGCAGGCCGAGGCCGCTGCCCTGACGGCCTTCGGTTTACCTGCCCAAACCGCCAGGTCGGAGTAGGAGATAACCTCCCCGTAAGGAATCTCGCCGATGGCGTTCCACACGAGATGCTGGAAGATGGTGCCGCCGGGAAAGGGTGCGAAGGGAAGGTCGAAGTCCTTTCTCTTTCCTTTAAAGTATCTTTCGAGTTGTGTCCGAAATCGGTTAAAGAGCGGTGCCACGGTTTCTGGCGTCGGTCGGACCGGCGCAACGCCGTTGAAGTCTATGCGTTGGATTGCTTGGGGGGAAAGAGTTACGTCGAGCAGCCCGATCGGCGTAGCAACCGGCAGGGTGACATTGTCGCTCATCGGCCGAAACCCCTCTCCCGGTCATAACGAACTTCAACCGCGGTGCTCATGCCGCCCCGCGTGTTAAAGACGCCCTTCAGCACGGCCCGCACCGGGTGGCAGGCTTTTACCACGTCCCTGAGTATCCTGTTTACCGCGTTTTCGTAGAAAATACCGAGGTTCCGATAGGCCAGGAGGTATTCCTTGAAGGATTTGAGTTCGACGCACTGCTCATCGGGAAGGTATCCGAGGGAGAGAAGGCCGAAGTCGGGCAACCCGGTTTTGGGGCAGACCGAGGTGAACTCCGGCGCTTCTATCGTTATCTCGTAATCCGGGTACTGGTTGGGCCACGTTTCTATGGAGGGAAGATCGGCGTCTAAACCGCTCCTCGCGTGCTCTTCGGTGTATCCCGCCATGGACAACCTCCTTAGCTTTTTATCTTTTAACGCGTGGGCGTTGGCGGTAGCGGTCTATCGCCTTCAGCATCTTCTTCCTCAGACGAAGCAACGTCGGGGTAATTTCGAGGAGTTCGTCTTCGGCAAGGAATTCCAGGGACTGTTCCAGGTTCAGGATCCTGGCCGGGACAAGGCGTACCGCCTCGTCGGCGGTGGAGGAGCGCATGTTTGTGAGGTGTTTTTCCTTGACGATGTTCACGTCGAGGTCGTTTTCACGACTGTGCATCCCGACTATCATGCCCTCGTATACCTGCATTCCGGGAGAGATAAAGAACTCTCCCCGCCCCTGGAGGTGTTCGATGGCGTAGCCCGTGGCCCTTCCAGGTCGGTCGGCCACGAGGGCGCCGGTAACGCGGCCGCCGATGGTACCCTGCCACGCGTCATAACCGTCGAAGAGGTGGTTGAGAATCCCCGTTCCGCGCGTCTCCGTGAGAAAGCGGGTTCTGAAACCAATCAACCCCCGGCTCGGCACCCTCCACTCCATCCTCACGCGGCCGGAGCCGTGATTTACCAGCTTCGTCATCTTGCCGCGTCGCTCGCTTAGCAGGCGCGTTACAGTACCCATGCCGGTTTCGAGACAGTCGATCCGGACTAGCTCCATCGGTTCAAGAATGTTTCCCCTCTCGTCCAGCTTAGTCAGGATCTTGGGGCGACCGACGGAGAGTTCGAAACCTTCACGCCTCATCGTCTCAATGAGGATTGCCAACTGAAGTTCGCCCCTGCCCATTACTTCAAAGCTGTCGCCCGTTTCAGGAAAGACTATTTGGAGGCTCACGTTGCGGAGCACTTCCTTCTCCAGGCGGGCGCGTATCTGGCGAGCGGTTACAAGGTTCCCTTCCATTCCCGCGGTCGGCGCCAGGTTCGTTGAAAAGACCATGGATAGGGTGGGTTCGTCGACGCTAATGCGGGGAAGAGCCTTCGGAGTTTCGATTTCGGCGATGGTGTCGCCGATGGCCACGTCGGGAAACCCGGCAAGGGCGCAGATGTCGCCGGGACCGACCTCTTGAACATCCTTCCGGTCGAGACCCTGGAAGGTGTACAAAGTGGTGATCCTTCCGTGAACTTCCTTGTTGTTCTGAAGAAGAATGTATTCGCGTCCGGCTTTGATACGGCCGTGTTCCACCCTGCAGATGCCCATCCTTCCTACGTAGTCGTTGTAGTCCACGTTGGTGATCCACCCCTGGAGGGGACGACCCTCCGTGTACTCCGGGGGAGGCACGGATTCGATAATGGTTTCGAAGAGGGGTAGCAGGTCCGTTCCCGGCCTGCGGAGGTCCAACGTTGCCGTACCCTTCCTGGCGTTGGTGTAGACAACGGGAAAGCCTATCTGCTCCTCGTTTGCATCCAGGTCGATGAAGAGATCGTATATCTCGTCCAGGACCTCTGCCGGGCGCGCATCGGAGCGGTCAATCTTGTTTACGACGACAACACACGGCAAGGAACGTTCCAGGGACTTGCTGAGGACGAAACGGCTCTGGGGCAAAGGTCCCTCAGCCGCATCCACCAGGAGGAGAACGCCGTCGGCCATGGTAAGAGCGCGCTCCACCTCTCCGCCGAAATCCGCATGGCCCGGGGTGTCAACTATGTTGATCTTCACCTTTCTGAAGACCACCGAAGTATTTTTGGCAAGGATGGTAATGCCCTTTTCCCGTTCCAGGTCGTTGCTGTCCATCACGCGTTCCGCCACCTCCTGGTTGGCGCGGAAGATTCCGGACTGCCAAAGCATGGCGTCGATGAGGGTGGTCTTGCCGTGGTCGACGTGAGCGATAATCGCTATATTTCGGATCCCTTCATTGCGCACAAATGTCTCCTTAGTTGGTTTCCGTCCTGAAACGGCCCTTTTCAGCAATCCCGGTGTCGATCTGCGGGCTTGCTTGTACGACGTACAAATGCACGCCTTTACGCAACCCCTTGATCTGCCTGACCTTGCGAAAAACTCCTCGCTTCCGAATCGGGACCTTCGCTTGTCCTCATCCGGATTTTCGGATGAACACTAATTATCCATTAGCCCGATAATTTTCTCCAGCGCAGCCTCGATGTGTTCCAGGCGCCGGCGAATCTCTTTGAACTGGTCGCCAAAGAGTTCCATGTCTTCAATTTCATGGAGGAGGTCGGGGAAGAAACTTGCTTCCCCACGGGGAACTACCGATGGGGCAGGTTTTGTGGAATAGTATCGTTCTATGGCCTCCTCGATGCTGGATTGGGGCGCAACCATCGGAAGCACAACCAACCCGGTCATCGTCTCAAGCGCTTCAATTGTATCAATGTCCAGGGGATCGCAGATGGCGACGGAGAGACGCCCGTCTTCCAGCTTTATGGGAATCACCTGGTATTTAAGTGCCACCTCGTGGGGAACCCTGGCCAGGATAGACGGGGATATATTCAGGTTGGTGAAGGAGACGCAGGGCATGTTGAACTGCCGGGAGAGAAAGGCCGTTAACACGTTCTCGTCAACAAAATGGAGGGAGAGGAGGGTCGAACCAAAGCGGGTCCCCCTTAGCTTCTGCTCTTCCAGGGCGATTTTGAGCTGCACCTCGTCGATGAGGTTGGCGTCAAGCAGCAGGTCTCCCAGCTTCGGCGTAGCAGCCATTGCAAGGCTCCTAAAAAGTCAGCATAACCCCTGACGGTCTTCCGGTTCAAGGTGCAAACGGGGATTCGCACTTGGTCCGAATCCCTTTTGAGGTAAAGCCAAGGGTGCATTTACAGTTGCGAAAGAACGGCTTCCACTTCGTCAACCACGTAGTCCGGAGTGGAAGCCCCCGCCGTTATACCAACACAGCCAACGTTTTCAAACCACGACGGTTTCAGGTCGCCGACACCCTGCACCAGGTAGCTGGGTTTGAGGCGACTGCAAATTTCGTAGAGGTGGCGCGTATTTGCCGAGTGCTTGCCGCCGATTAACACGACCGATTCAACCTCGGGATCGGCGGCCAGCGTGTGGGCCGCCTCCTGGTTCTGCCTGGTGGCGTGGCAGATGGTATCGGCCCGGTTGACGGAGGGGTTCGTGTTTTCGATGTGCCCGACTACATCCTCGTACTGGTTGGTGTTGAGGGTGGTCTGGTAGAGGATCTTGATGGAGGAATAAATGGACCAGTCCACTCTTTTTGCCTCTCTCAGGGTTTGGATGATGTGGTAGCATTCCGAATTCAAGTCTTTGGTGTACCCGATCACTTCGCGGTGGTTGGCCTCCCCGATGAAAACGAGGTGGGCGCCCTTTTCGATGGCGGCCAGCGCTT
This sequence comes from uncultured Thermoanaerobaculia bacterium, assembly GCA_964537405.1. Classification (GTDB taxonomy): domain Bacteria; phylum Acidobacteriota; class UBA4820; order UBA4820; family DSQY01; genus CAVRTJ01. The sequence continues at coordinate 7,083 of CAZIBS010000104.1, forward strand.
CCCTGTGAATATCGTAGACAAACTTGCAGGTCGTGTCGAGCACCTCCAGCCCGAGTGTCTTCGCCTTAGCGTGGTATGAAGGCGGAACACCGTGGGCGGAGAAGACTACGACCGGAGTTCCGACTTCGTCCAGCGAATCCACCGTTTTTACGCCAAGTTTTTCCATCTCCTCGACGACGCGTTCGTTGTGGACCACCTGGCCGAGAATTGCACCCTTTTCACCGGTAGCCGCAAAGCGTTTTACCTTGATATTCGCCAACCTTACACCCGAGCAAAAACCCAGGTGCTTTGCCCTTTTTACACGCATTGCGCCTCCACCATGCGCCTCATCATTCCAAGCGCGCAATATAAAATATTAACACCTTAACCCGGGTCCGGCCATTAACTTGGTAAACCATAATTCACCACCTGCACCG
>CAZIBS010000105.1:0-7209 GCA_964537405.1 uncultured Thermoanaerobaculia bacterium
TTGGCGGGATTCTCATACTGGTTGGGCATGAAGGCCGGGCGTTCCACGGCGACGCGCCGCGCCACGGAGTGGTAGCTCTCCGGATCATCCGGCGAGACTTGGGTGGGGCAGATAAGCACTTCGGCGCCATAGGCCCGGAGAAGCGCCTGCTTCTCCAGGCTCACCTTGTCCGGCATGGTAACAACCAAGTGGTAGCCCTTGAGCAGCGCGACCAACGCCAGTCCCAGGCCGGTGTTGCCCGAGGTGGGTTCGACAAGGGTCATTCCCGGTTTAAGCTTGCCGCTGCGCTCGGCGGCCTCAATCAATGAGAGCCCCACGCGATCTTTCACCGAGCCGGCTGGATTAAAATACTCAATTTTGGCCAGAATGCGAACCCCGGTGGGGTTGATCCGGGCAGACAGTTCCACCAGCGGTGTGTTTCCGATCAGCTCCAGTACGCTTTTAACAATTCGCATCAGGCAACCTCCAGTGCGGCGTTTAGGTCGGCGAGCAGGTCGGCGGGATGCTCCAGACCTACCGAGAGCCGGATTAGTCCGTCGTTGATGCCCCGCCGTAGCCGCTCCTCACGGGGAATCGAAGCGTGGGTCATCTTCGCCGGCTGATTCACAAGCGACTCGATTCCACCCAGACTTTCGGCCAGCGTAAAAACTTTCAGGTTGTGAAGGAAACGCTTGACATCGCCAACCAGCTCAAAGGACAACATGCCGCCATAGGCGCTCATCTGGCGCGCGGCCACCGCATGGTTGGGGTGCCCTTCCAGGCCGGGATAGTAGACCCGGCTGACTTTGGGGTGTCGGGCCAGGGCGCGTGCCACGACCAGGCCGTTTTCGGAGTGAGCCCGCATCCGCAGCGGCAGCGTCTTTAATCCCCGATGCACCAGCCAACAGTCGAAGGGCGAGGGGATGGCGCCCACCGTAAGTTGGAGGAATTTCAAGCGCTCGTAGAGCGCCTCATCGCTGGTGAGCAACGCTCCGCCGATGATGTCGGAGTGACCGCCTAAATATTTGGTCGTGGAGTGGAGGACGATATCGGCGCCCAACTCCAGCGGCCGCTGCAAATATGGCGATGCGAAAGTGCTGTCCACCGCCAAGAGCGCTCGGCCCTTGCGCGCGGCTACCTCGGCGATATCTGAAATCTTCAGCAGCGGATTCGTGGGCGTCTCCAGCCAGATCAGCTTGGTCCGATCCGACACTACGACCTTCTCAGGTTGACTCAGGTCGGCGTAGCTAAAGCCGATCCCGTACTTACGATAAACCTGTTCGAAGAGCCGATAGCTCCCGCCATAGGTGTCGTCGCACGCCAGCACCTGATCGCCGGGTTCCAGCAGGGTCAACAGGGCTGAGGCGGCTGCCACGCCGGAGGCGAAGGCCAGGCCGTAGCGGGCGCCCTCCAGAGTGGCCAACGCCTGTTCCAGGCGTCGGCGGGTGGGGTTGTCGGCCCGGCTGTAATCAAAACCCTGGCGTAGGACGCCCGGTTCGATCTGAGCGTAGGTTGAAGTGGCATATATGGGAGGAATAATCGCGCCGGTCGCCTCTTCTGGCTGCTGCGCATGATGGATCGCTTCGGTCTCGAAGTGCCAGGTTGGCTTCATAGGGGTCTCCCGCTCGACGCTTTCGCGGCGCGCTTGGAAAAGATAGCCACCCGCCGGTCATTGCTAGTGGAACAGATCTTCCATTCGCCCCCGCAGGCACGGTAGATGGTCAATCTTTTCAGTTCAGGGTGAATTCCGGTCATCATAAACTCCTCCAACTTGTCGTTCACCTGCCGCCGTCTCCGGGCTTGCCAAATCGCCGACCCGTCCAAGAGATTCCAGCCAAGCGCTCCATCTCTTCAAGGGACTCGGCAAGCCTCCGTCGAGCGGACAACCCGGCACCCTCCCAAAAAAATTATAGCACAGGTTAAACGTGGGGCAAACAACCAACTTCATCCTGAATCCATCACCTAACCGAGGACTTAGCGGCGGACAGACGCGGACACGCATAGGCAGGCGAATCCCGCTGCGGGTGGTGAATCATTGTCTATAACCGTCTATCATTTCTCTTTTAAAAACCGGGCTTTATTCGGGCTTACCCGGTTGCTCGCCGAGCGCTTCCTTCTTGCCGAAAAAAGCCTCTACGTTGGTGAGTTCGTTCGCCGCGCGGAAGGGCGGGAGTGAGGAGAGAATGGTTGCGCCGTAAGCTTTTTGCCTCAACCTGACGTCAAGACACGCTACGACTCCGCGGTCTCTCCTGGATCGAATCAGCCTCCCCGCGCCCTGCTTCAGCGTGATGGCGGCCAAAGGAACCTGGTACTCCCCGAAGGGATTCGCACCCTCTTTCCTCAGTCGTTCGATGCGCGCTGCTACGATGGGGTCGGAAGGAACGGCGAAGGGAATCTTGTCAAGGACGACGAGCGATAGCGCCTCGCCCTGCACGTCTACCCCCTGCCAGAAGGAGGATGTCGCCACCAACACGGCGTTCCCGTCCTTTTTAAAGCGCTCCAGGAGCTTTCCCTTGGAGTCCTCACCCTGAACAAGTATGGCGTAAGGGAGATCCCTTACGGCATCGGCCACGGCGCGCATGTTTTTGAAGGAGGTGCAGAGAACAAAGGCCCGTCCTCTTGAAAGTTCTATGAGCCCCCGAACGGCGCCGATCAACGCCTGCTGGAAGGATGGGTCGGCAGGCAGGGGAAAGGAGGATGGAACGTAGAAAAGTCCCTGGTTTTGGTAGTCGAAGGGGCTCGGTATCGATAGTTCGGTGGCGTCAGCCGGTATGCCGAGACGCCTGCGGAAGTAACTGAAGGAACCGCCCACGGTGAGGGTGGCCGACGTAAATATAACCGAACGCAGACGCCCGTAGAGGGTCTTCTCAAGAAGGGACCCGACTTCAATGGGACTCGCGCCCAGAGTTACGTTGCGATCGCTTTTCTCTATCCAGCGCACGTAGGCGTCGTCCTCGCCCTCCAGCACGAAATCAAGGGACTCCCGCCACCTTTCCAGGCGCTCCAGGAGTCCCCTGCTCTCCTCCGGATTTTCTTTGCCGGAATCGATGGCCAGGGACGCCGCGTCGAGGGACGTAGCCAATCGCACCTTGAGCGATAGCAAACCCTGGTCCAGGGCACCCTTCCTGTAGGAAATTCGGCCACCTTGCAGGCCGCCTGCTCCCCTGCCCTGCAACAGGCCAAAGAAAAGAGACGCGGCCTGTTCGGAGTCGGCAAGGGTAGAGCGCGCCGCGGAAATAGCCGCAGACCTAAATAGCATTCCGGCATCATGAAACCACTCCTGGAGCATACGCCGGCTGGCCCTGAAACCGAAGAAAGAAGTGGCGGCGTCCTCGGCTTCGTGGGCCTCGTCGATGACAAGGTGTTCGTATTCGGGCAGGGCCGCCGCCTGCCACTGGACCTTTATCGCCAGGTCCGCGAAGAGAAGGTGGTGGTTGGTCACGACCAATTCGGCCGCCTCGGCCTCGCGCCTCAACTTGGTGATAAAGCATTCCTTGAAGAGTGGGCAGTTGGAACCGAGACAACGCTCGGCCCTTGCGTTCACGTCGTGCCAGAGGGCCAGCGCTTCAGGAATGGCGGACCACTCAGCCTTGTCGCCCGTCTTCGTCCCGTTGGCCCACGCCTTGAGCCGGGGAAGGAGCCTTGCTTCCATCCTGTTCCTGAACAGCGGCTCCTTGAGGAAGCGTTCCCAGTAGTGGAGACAGAGGTAGTTGGCCCGACCCTTGACGATCGCCGCCTTAAGCGGCCTGCCAAGCAGCTTTTCACAGAGGGGAAGGTCCTTCCGGGCGAGCTGCTCCTGGAGAGCCTTGGTGCGCGTGGAAATGACGACCCTGTGTTCGAGCGCAAGGCTTGGTAGAAGATAAGCCAAGCTCTTCCCGGTACCGGTCCCCGCCTCCACCATGAGAGCGCCGTTCTTGTCCAGCGTCTTCCAAACAGCCCGCGTCATAGACATCTGGCCGGGCCGGTACTCGTAGAAGGTCTCCAGCGAGAGAGGACCGCCGGGGCCCAGCAGCGCTTCAAAGTCGGTCCGGACCGGGGGTGACTTCTTCACCGATTTTCCTCCGCGTAAATTGCAGCCCTTGTCCTGAGCCATCCCGCCACGCGCTTCGAGAAGCGGGAGCGAGGCTTCATCTCCGGGTGCCACTGTACGGCAAGAATATGTGGGTAGCCGGGATTTTCAATCGCCTCCACGACGCCTCCGGGGCCCCATGCCGAGGCCCTGAAACCTCCGGCCAGCCGTCCGACCGCCTGATGATGAGTTGAAGAAACCCTTATATTACGGCTATCGTAGAGACCGCCAACGACGCTTCCGGGCGCAACCCGGAGACGGTGGCGCGGATTGCCCGCCCCGGGCGCCTTGGCCCCGTGGCGACACTTCGGATCGTCCAGATCGCGAATGAGGCCCCCACCGAGCGCTACGTTAACGGTCTGGCACCCAAGACATATTCCGAGTAGGGGAAGACCCTTATGGACACTACGCCATACAAGGGTGAACTCGAAGGCGGAGCGATCCACGTGGGAGTACGATTTACCGGGAAACGGCTCCGGGGCGGAGGCGAACAACTCGGGCCGGATATCCCCACCCCCCGATAGGACGATGGCGTGCAGCCCGTTTACCAGTTCGGCCTCTCTCTTCGGAAGCGACGGTAGGGCGACGGGAACCATTCCGGCGGATCGAATCCATTCGCAGTAGGCGCGGTCGAGAACCATATTCAACACGCCTTCTATCTTCCGCCAGTCGGTCGTCATGCCCACCCTCAACACGTCAGCGATCCTCTCTCGCCTTGAGGAAAGCGCTGAAGAGCGGAATCGCGTGCATAAACTTTACAAGAAAACCTTCCCCGCTGAAAAAACGCCAGTTGCGCGCCAAATTAAGCGCGTTGATGGTATATGGAAACCACCAGACCTCACGCGCGCGCTTCCCGGAATCCCAACCGATGACCTGCGGCGTCGTGAGTTCATGGAGGACGCCGAGCCAGTGAGTCCCGCCGCACCCGGAAGCCTTCCGCCCTCCCCACGGAAGCGACGGCTGGCTGTGGCTGTAGGAGGCGTCATTGATCCATACGGTGCCGACGTCGAGTCGCTCCGCCAAGCGACGCCCCTTCTTCATATCCGATGTCCAGATGGATGCCGAGAGACCATACGGGGTGTCGTTGCACCACCCGATGACCTCTTCCAAGTCTCTGTATGAGACGATGGGAATCACCGGGCCGAAGGTTTCCTCCTGCATGAGGGCGCAATCGAGGGGTACGTCCGCGAGTACCGTCGGCTCGTAAAAGAAACCGGCACCCTCCACCTTGCGTCCGCCGCAGAGAAGGCGGGCGCCCGCCGCAACCGCTTCGGCTACCTGGACCGCCACCTTTTCGCGCTGTGGCGCACAGATCATGGGACCGATATCTATGCCGTCTTCCATCCCGTCGCCCAATCTCAGGAGACCTACACGCTCCGCTACCCGCCTCGAAAAGTCCCCCGCCATCTCCTCCGGAACGAAGTATCGCTCCGAGGAGGAACAACTCTGGCCGGAACCGAAGCAACCGCTCCAGACCGCCCCGTTCACGCAACGCTCCACGTTGACGTCTTCGAGAACCAGGAATGCGTCCTTTCCGCCCAACTCCATTGCCGTTGTCAGAAAACGCTTGGCCGCACTAGCCTGAATGGCCCGGCCCGTAGCCGTGGAGCCCGTAAAAAGGATGCCGTCCACCCGGCCTTCGACGAGACTCTTTCCCACCTCCCGTCCTCCCGTAACGCAGTTAAAAACCCCCGGAGGGAAACCGGATTTCTTGAAGAGTGCGGCTATCTTCACACCCACCAGCGGCGTGAGTTCGGAGGGTTTAAAAACGACCGTATTCCCGGCCGCGAGGGCTGGAAGTATCTGCCCCATGGGAATTGATAGTGGAAGGTTCCACGGTGAAATGACTCCCAGCACCCCCAGTGGAAGGCGTCGTACCCGGTGTGACTTGCTCCACAGTAGGGGGTTCGAGAGGCGCGGCACCCTGCTTTCCCTGAGAAGAGCCGGGCCATCTCTCACAAGCCCCGCCAGGAAGTCCAACACTCCGAGAACTTCCACGAAGTGAGCCTCCGGCAAGGGTTTGCCGCACTCCTGTGTAATCAGGGAGGCGAGGGCATCGCCCTCTTCCCGGACCAGGTTTCCAAGAATCTCCAGTAAGCCGAAACGCTTGTTCAGCGGCAGGGAAGCCCACGCCGGCCCGGCCTCTCCGGCCGCTTCAACGGCCATCGCCACGTCCCCGGCGTTGCAGAGAGGAACCGAGCCCAGCAACTCGCCCGTTGCCGGATTCCAGCTTTCGAGGCGCTCCTCTTTCCCGAACCAGTCGCCCCCTATAAGAACCCTTCCCCGAACCGTCCCACCGCTTTCGCGGGTAGCTCCGTTACCCATTCTCGTTTGCCAGGATTTGAGCTAGTGAAGGCACGCCCCCGGGCGACCAGTTTGACGCGCCTTTATGGCGCCAGGCGATTCGTCCCTGCCTGTCAACCAGGATACTGGTGGGAATTGCCCTGATTCCAATTTTTTTTGCAAGACCCCCGGTGTCCATGTACACGGGGAATTTCTCTTTAATACCCCCAAGATAGCTCCGCACCACCAGCTTCGTTAAATCCACCGAGACTGGAACCACCACGATGCCCTCATCTCCGTGGCTTTCACCCGCGTACCTGGCGAACTTCGGAAACTCCGCCCTGCAGGGAGGACACCACGTGGCCCAGAAATGGATAACAACGACCCTTCCCTTCAGGGAAGAGGTGTTCAAGTTCTTGTAGGCGGGTGAATACGCTTGAAGCATCGCCGGTGGAAGCGCCTTCCTCTCCCCGATGGGAATCAAGTCGTGTCGCGAGACTTTCCCGCCTTCGCGACGCCCTACTTTTGCGAGCGAGAGAATGAGAACCACCGCGGCCACACCTATTATCGTCCAGAACAACCAGATAGAATCCTTTTTCTCCTGCTTTTTCGGTGATGAGCCATTTACCATCGAAGTCTCCTTTAAGGTGTGCGTGAGAAACCATGCCGACCCAGCTTCCACCATCCCGGCAGATGATCCTCCACGCTCCCCACATATATTATGCAGGTTTCGGCCCCTTCACCGCAAGGCTGCGACTTGCCCTAAATCCACCGCCTGAGTTATCCGGAGTGGGAGAGAAGTGTTTTTGGAGCTATTTTTGGTGTTAATTCTTGGGCAGTGGGCAAGGTCAGGTCACTGGAGGCTACTTTTGACGGTT
>CAZIBS010000106.1:0-7101 GCA_964537405.1 uncultured Thermoanaerobaculia bacterium
TTCCCGCCCTTCTCATCCCCTTCCAAATACTTCCTTTGCGGGATATCTTCGAAGAAGCCCGTTGGCGGAGAGAGGGGGATTCGAACCCCCGGGCCCTCGCGGGCCAGCGGTTTTCGAGACCGCCGCCTTCGTCCACTCGGCCATCTCTCCGAGACGGCCATTCTACCGGGTAGAGATGTCTTTGGCAATCGGGTTTAATTCAACCACGCCTTCGGGAGAAGAAAGCCTTTAATAGGTCACTGGATTCCTTTTCCATGAGGCCGGAGGCTATCGGAAAGTGGTGTGGGTATCGTCCCTCGCTCCAAAGGGCCTGAAGGTGCGCGACGCCGCCGAAGCGGGGTTCGTTGCATGCGTAGACAAGTCCGCCGATGCGGGCCAGAACCATTGCTCCGAGACACATAAGGCAAGGTTCCAGGGTGACGTAAAGGGTCGCTTCGGCCAATCCCCCGCGCCCGACCGAAGCAAGACCGGATTGGATCGCTTCCATTTCCGCGTGTCGCAGGGGCGAACGGTTTTCACCATGGTTCCGTCCTTGATAGCTTATGCCCCCGGGCAGAACCAACAGGGCACCCACCGGAACTTCGTCGGCTTCGTAAGCCTCCAGTGCCAAAGTCAGGGCTCTCATCATGTATTGTCTTGCCTCTTCCATTAACGCTCCAGCGCCCGTCCGAGCCTTAAACAGCATACGAAAAGAGAGAGCCTTCCGCAACTATCCCGAATTCAGCGTGGTGGGAGGGAGCACAACAAACCGATCCAAACCATTAGGTAGTGTCCATCCGGAAATCAGGGTGCAAACAAGCTAATTTGCCGATTCGGGAATGAGAAATTTTTTGCAAGGTCAGGGAGAGCCCTGAATCCGCTACCTAACTTAGAACCAAGGGTGGCAGGTTTCGTAAGCAGGCCCGTGGTTTCGCCCACCTGCCCCCACTTCGGGGCGAACCTTCGCAAGATGCACAATATTTAATGTACCCGGTGATAGCTCGTCAACGACCGTTGCAATAGATGGGAAGTTGTGGTACCGTTATGGTGTTGGCGTTAAGTGGGCTGTATGGCCCATTTTTTTTTGCCGAGAGGTGCCTGTGTTAGATATGGAGATGGTGAATAAGTTGAACAACCTGGCCGAGGCTTCCGCCTCGTCCTGCGGGCTCAAAATCTTTAACGTGGAAACGCATCTATCCGGCAAACTCCAGACGGTAAAAATCACCATTGATCGCGAAGAAGGAAGCGTCGGAATAGATGACTGCGAGCGCATATCACGCGATCTCTCGGCGCGCCTGGACGCGGAGGACCTCATACGACACGCATTCAACCTTGAGGTTTCCTCCCCGGGCCTGGAACGTCCGCTTCGAAGCCGGGAAGATTACCTGCGCTTCAAAGGAAAGGCGGCGCGACTGGTTTTGGGATCCGGAGGGCTCGACGCCGGTGCCGTCCTGGAGGGACGTCTCGCCGGGATGGGTAAAGACACCGTGCTGTTGGACGTGGATGGAAAAGAATACAGGGTTGAACTAGCGCGCATCAAGCACGCCAATCTTGTTTACGAAAATCTAAAAAGGAAACGGAGAAACGATGTCGAATGAATTGATTGAAGCCATCGAGGCTTTGGGACGGGAAAAGGGTATCGATAGGGAGATCGCCATTGCTGCCCTGGAGGACGCCATGGCCGCCGCGGCCAAGCGGGTTCTGCACTCTCAGGAGGCCTTTATCGGCCACTTTGATCCGGAGAGCGGCGAGATTCGCCTGGCCAGGATCAAAAAGGTAGTCGAGGGACCGGAGGTGGAGAGTCCCCTGGCCGAACTTCCCTTCGAAGAAGCCAGGAACTTCAAGGACGACTGCGTAATAGGAGAAATCATCGAGTTTCCTCTCAAGGCAACCCCGTACATGGGAAGGATAGCCGCGCAGCAGGCCAAGCAGGTGTTGACCCAAAAGATCCGTGAAGCCGAACGTGAGATTATCTACGAGGAATACAAGGATAGGATTGGCACCATCATCAACGGCGTGGTCAAGCGCATAGAGAAGCGAAATATTATGATCGACATCGGGAGAACGGAAGCCTTGCTGCCCTATTCCGAGCAGTGCCAAGGCGAGCGCTTTCTCCAGTCTGACCGCGTCAGGGGCTTGATTATCGACGTTCGCGAAAACACCAAGGGAAGCCAGATCGTCCTCAGTAGGGCCAGCAAGGATTTTGTGGCAAAGCTCTTCGCAACGGAGGTTCCCGAAATATACGACGGAACCGTCGTGATAAAAGACGTAGCCCGCGAACCGGGAGAACGCACCAAGCTCGCCGTTATGAGCAACGATAGGGACGTCGATCCCATAGGCGCCTGTATAGGAATGCGCGGAATGCGTGTACAGGCGGTTACCAGGGAGCTTCGCGGCGAGAAAATCGATATCATTCCCTACAGGGAAGACCTCTCTGAGTACGTCAAGGCATCCTTGGCGCCGGCCTCCATTACGAGGGTCGAGATCGTTGACCAGAAGACCAGGCGGATGCAGGTAATTGTTCCAGAAGACCAGATATCTTTGACAATCGGTAAGCGCGGCCAGAACATCCGGCTCGCCGGTCAACTGGTCGGATGGAAACTTGACGTTAAGAGCGAAACCGAGAAGAAGCAAGAGGCCCTCGACGTAATGAACAAGATGATCAAAGAGGGGTCTGAAGAGGTTGAAGAGGACGAAGTTGCGGCAGCGACCGGCGAAGGAGCCGAAAGCGCCGAAGCCGTGGTCCCGGAGAAGAGCCCCGAAGAGAAAAGGCGGGAGATTCTTGAAGCCATGCGCAACTTGATGGGGATAACCGCCGATGGAAGAATCAAGAGGAAGGGCTCACGGAAGAAACCGGCCCGCCCAAAAAAACCGTCGGGCAAGAGGGAGGCCAGGGATGGCTAAGGTCCGGGTGTACGAACTAGCCAAGTCGATGGGGATTCCATCGGGCCAGCTCCTGGAAGAGTTGCGCGTGCTTGGGATAAGCGTGGAATCAAATTTCTCCACCCTGGACGAAACAGCCATGGTGCAGCTCATGGATGCCGAAAGCGAGGCCGCGGAAGAGACCGCTCCGGAAGCAATTGCGCAAACACCGGTTGAAAGTTCTTCCGTGCGGGTGGAAGAGGAAGCCGATACGGGTACGGCGGCGAAAGCCGCAACCGAAGAGCCCTCCGAACAGGTGGAAGAAGAAGCGAAGGCGGCCGAGCCCTTACTGGAAGGCGAAGGAGCGAAAACCACGCCGGAAGAAGCACCCGAGGCTGACGAACCGGCAGGAGACACGGTAGAAGTCGCCGAAGAGGTTGCAGCGGAAGTACCCGCTGCCGCTTCAGGCAAACCTCCAGAGAAGGCCGGCGCGCCGGATGGAGGGAAAAGCGTTCTGAGACTACGGATCGTCGAACGACCCGAACCGGCCAAGGTGAAAGCGACCGGGAAGCCCGGAAGGACGAAGGTAGAAAATGGACGCGCTCCACGCGAAGCAGGCAAAGTCACTCAGAAGGAAGAAAAAACCGGCGGCGCCCCGCGTGGGAAGCCTGAAAAGGGCCCCGAAACAGCTAAAAAGCCACCCGGACGTTACGTGAGGGAGGCCGTCCATCGAAAGAGCAAGCGGGAACGACGGTTGAACAAGGTGCAGAGCAGGGCCGACCGCCAGGAACGCCTCCAGCGTGAGCTGGACGAAGCCAAGGCAAAGGCCGAGAGCGGAGAGGCGATCTTCATTCGCGATGGGATCACCGTCAAGGAATTGGCCGACAAGTTGAATGTCAAGGTTAAAGACATTATCTCGAAGTTGATGATGCGCGGGGTTCTCGCCACGATCAACAAATCCCTGGACGGCCAAGTGGCCGTGGAAGTTTCGTCCCTCTTCGGATACCAGGCCGAAATCATCTCCTACGAGGACGAACTCGCCCTCACACAGGAAGATGTTTCCGACGAAGAGAAGGAACCTCGTTCTCCGGTCGTTACCGTGATGGGACACGTAGACCACGGCAAGTCCTCCCTCCTCGAAGCAATTCACAATATCCATATAACCAACAAGGAGTTCGGCGGCATAACTCAGCACATCGGTGCCTACAAGGTCAATGCGGAGGGAAAAGAGTACGTCTTTCTTGACACCCCGGGCCACGAAGCCTTCACGTTAATGAGAGCGCGCGGCGCACAGGTCACCGACGTGGTAGTCCTCGTCGTAGCGGCCGATGATGGAGTAATGCCCCAGACGATAGAGGCCATAAACCACTGTAAAGCCGCAAAGGTTCCCATTATCGTAGCCATAAACAAGATGGACAAAGCCGGCGCCGACCCCGAAAAGGTTAAGAAGGAACTCAGCCAACACGGCGTTCTCCTTGAAGACTGGGGAGGGGACGTGGTAAGCGTGCAGGTTTCGGCCAAGACGCACGAGGGAGTCCCCGAAATGCTGGAAATGATCTCCCTCGTGGCCGATATGCTGAACCTTGAAGCGGCTCCGGGCCGGGTTGCCTCCGGCGCGGTCCTGGAATCGAAGCTCGACCGGGCCAAGGGACCGGTCGCCACCGTGCTCATCCAGGACGGAACGTTACACATCGGTGACACCTTTCTCTGTGGCGCTTCCCACGGTCACGTTCGCGGACTCATCGACGACACGGGACAACGTATAGAAGAGGCGGTTCCGAGCACACCCGTCGAAGTTATGGGCTTTTCCGAGGTCCCGGAGGTTGGTTCTCTCTTCCAGGTTATGACCGACGAAGCCAAGGCCAGGCAGATAGCCTCCTTCCGCAGAGAGCGGGCGAAGGAGAAAGACCTTAGAAGTTCGCGCGTCAGCCTTGATTCCGTCTTAGGCGCTATTGAAGAGGGCAAGATCCAGGAGCTTGGCGTCGTTCTGAAGGCTGATGTCTTCGGTTCCCTCGAAGTTGTCGCCGCGCAGATCACGAACCTTTCAACCGACGAGGTCAAGATCAATATCATCCACAAAGGTGTCGGGGCGATTTCCGAGAGCGACGTGGCGCTCGCCGCCGCGAGCAAAGCCGTAATTTTGGGCTTCAATGTGCGCCCCGACAAAAAGGCTTCCCAGGCCGCAAAGGCGGAAAGCGTTGATGTCAGCCTCTTCACCGTAATCTACAATTTGGTCGAACGGATGAAACAGGCTCTTTCGGGAATGCTGAAGCCGATAGAAGAGGAATCAATCCTGGGCCAAGCTGAAATCAAGCAGATTTTCAGGGTAAGCAAGATCGGCACCGTTGCCGGCTGCATGGTTACCGGCGGCCACATAAAGAAGGACTCAAAGATCAGGATTCTAAGGGACAACGTGGTAGTGCACATCGCCGGGATTCTCTCCCTAAAACATTTCAAGGACGACGTAAGCGAGGTGAAGGAAGGAACGGAGTGCGGAATCAGCCTGGTAAACTTCAACGACATAAAGCCGGGCGACGTACTGGAAGCCTTCGAGATAACATTTACCGAGAGAACGCTGTAGGTTGAAACCATGCAGGTGGCGGGGAAGTCCACCGTTTCCCATGAGCACTTGGCTCGCACGGATCTCTATCCCGTCGTGCCGGCTTTTCCCGCGGCCGGAAAGGATTTACGATGAGACGTTTCGCCAAGCGCGACAAGGTAGCGGATCTCCTCCACCACGCGATTTCGAATGCTTTTCTCATGGAGTTGGAAGACCCGGATTTACAGTGGATCACCATTACCGACACCCGTTTGAACAGGGATCTCTCCCTGGCAAAGCTCTACTACAGAGTGGTCGACCAGAAACTCCACAAAGATCGCGCGGCCGAAGTCATTGAGAAAAACATAAGGCATCTGCGGAGATACCTTGGTAAGAACCTCAGGCTTAAACAGCTTCCGGAACTGAGATTTATCTACGATGACACTCCAGGCAAGGCTCAGCGTATTGAAGACCTCATCCGGTCCATCCACGAGGGCAACAATGGAGACGATTCCTAAAGTTCAGGACGGCCTCATACTACTGGACAAACCGTCGGAAATGACCTCCCACGACTGCGTAGCGTCGGTTCGCAAACTTTGTCCCGGGAAGACGAAGGTAGGCCACGGGGGGACTCTGGATCCCTTCTGCACCGGTCTTTTGCTTATTTTGGTGGGTAAATGCACCCGCCTGGCCTCATTCTTTCAGGGAATGGGAAAAGCCTACGAAGGGATCATTCGATTTGGTGAGGGAACGGACTCCTTCGACCGTGACGGGAAGGTTACCGCAACGGGCCCCACACCGAAACTGTCGGCCGGGGAGTGGCAGGATCTGGCCAACGGCTTCGTAGGTTCCTCGCTTCAGATTCCACCCGCCTTCAGCGCCAAACGGATCGGAAAGGTCAGGGCCTACGAACTGGCCCGCCGCGGTGAGACACCCAAGCTGGCGCCCCAGGAAATAACAATTTACGACTTCAACGTTTCTCCCCTCACTGAACGAGACCTGCACTTCCGTCTGCATTGCTCCACCGGAACCTACGTAAGGGCCATAGCAAGGGATATCGGCGAGCGTGCCGGTTCTCCCGCCCACTGCTTTCAGTTGTGCAGAACCGAGGTCGGAGCTTTCAGCGTTCAGAACACCAACAAGCTGGACCAGCCATTCGAACCAAGGGGGTTCATCCCCTTCGACGACGTGGACCTTGCCATTCCAATCCTCGCTATAAACCAGCGCGAGGAAAAGCTGGTTATCTTCGGCCGGTCGATCCCCTCTCCCAGGAACCTGCTCGGCCACGATGGAGCGGTTAAGATAACCGGGGCTTCCGGCAACTTCGTTGCCCTTGGCCGCGTCGAAGGCCGCGAAATCAAGCCCTTCACCGTTTTTTCAGGCGCACGCGCCCGAAAATAATCACGGAATTTGCATATCGTACCCCTGCACCCCCAAGCATCCATCCATGAGTCCCCGTTCCAGCACCGCCAGACAACCCGTCCGTAGGAGGGGCTTACAGCCCCGAATCATCAAAAAACCATCAACCCGTCCGTAGGGGGGCTCACACTCATCTTGAACAGTTCATTTTAGTAAGTCCTTAAGTATCAGTATGATACGAAAGCAGAAAGCAGACGTGGCCTGCCTGCAGCAGGCAGGCACCACATTGGGGTGGTATCATTTAATAGGCACCTCGCTATTTAGTATGGGTAATGTCATTTGGGAAGGACCCAACAACCCAA
>CAZIBS010000107.1:0-6946 GCA_964537405.1 uncultured Thermoanaerobaculia bacterium
CCGCACGGCCACTGTTTTGAGGCATTCATGCCGCTTTAACCGCCCATGAGGTCCACAACAACCCCGATTCAACCTCCCAAAACCCTCGTGCCCCACCCCGTACCCATCGCGGATTTGGGGACACTACTGGCATAGATCAATTGATAAGGGTAAAGTGTTCTTCGGGAGAAGCGATGCAAATCGGCTGTATTCGGGAGGGGAAACCGAAAAATATAGAGAAATCCTTTGGGAGGGGAGATGATTTGCCCAAATTGCGATAAGAAGACTTTTTTGGCTCCCATCGTCTGCAAACGCTGCGGTTACGATTTTCTTTCCATGACGGCCCCCGGGCAGGAACCGGGCGAGGGGTGTGTACCGACCACATGCGACGAGCGGGCCGGTTCATTGAAAACCCATTCCGGAAGGCACTCGGGAGTTGGAATCGCCGCGACGCTGATCGCGGGCTTCAACTGGCTGCTGACTGCATACTGGCTGTACGGCTTATTCGTGCTGGAGAGGTCGAACCCCGACGTTTTTCAGCAGAAGATAGCGATGGCCTTCAGTTTTTTGTTTGTGACAACGCTGATAGCGCTTTTCCTGGCCGTGGATGGAATCATGGACCCGGAGCGCAGGAAACTCTTCCCGCTTCTGGCCATGATTCTCCTTGGACCTTACCTGATTGCCGGCTTCGCCTTCGAATTCATCGGCATCGCGTTCCTCTTTATAAAGGGTCAGGGCGCTCCGGCAGTGGGTGCGCTGGGCAGAATATGTCTCCTTTTAACGGTTATTGGCACCTCGTTATGGGTGCTCACGGATGCCAGGAAACTCGGTGTTCGGAAAGGCAAAGGAAACTTTTTTGCGGATTTCTCCCCGAGGGGGTGGTATTGGGGCTGCGTGCTGCTCTGGATCCTTATTTTCCCCTCTTATTTGCTCATGCGGGTAAAGTACAAGAGAGCAGCCTGTGAAATGAAAGGAACCGTCCAGGAACGCGGGTTTTCTGAACCAGAATCCATAACTTGAAGTAAGGACAAGTAAGTCGGGTCACATCTTGCACCGTAGCACACGCTATTTATTCTCGTTTTCCTTCTTCAACGACGCCGCGAACGAAACGGTCGGCGGTGGCATAGTGCATACCCGGGTGATCGGCTATCGCCTTGCATCTGTAGCCTATATGTTACATGCGCCTCTTTCGCCCGTTCGGCTGAAACCTTCCTGTTTTTGCGCCTCATCCCACTGAAGATTCGGGCGAGAGAAGGGCGGGCGCTGCGTTCTCGTGTAGTCCTTCGTCTCTCTCTTCGGGCCGATCTCCGTGCCGTGCTACTTAACGAATGCTTCGGTACCTGGTACAACCCGCCCGGCTACGTGATCCATGGGACTACCTTTTTCCTTCAGCCCGTCGGCCACAAACCGCCTGTACCGGCTGCGCGGCGTCTTCGCCTTCGCCCCGAATTAAGACGGAATCCACTCCGTAGACACGAGGGCAGGCCGAGGGGCCGCCCCGGCGACGGCACCGTAGCTGCTCCAGCCCCATTCGTGCGGCTGCTCACCATCTCCGCGCGAAGCGGTTAAAAAGGGTCAACTCCTGGTCCAGGTGGACGACTCCGAAGCCAGGAACGCCTGGGAGCAGGCAAAAGCCGGTCTTGACGCCGCAAAACATAGTGAGGAACAAGATTTATAGAAAGAGTGTGTCCCGAAGTAAACCTTTCCAGTCATTTACAGGCTTTTTCAGATCTCTTCAACTTTCTTTTGGGGCATACGGACGCTAAAAACGGCATTCCAGCTTCCTGTCCATGTTATTCTCAAAGGAAATCGGCCCCATGCCGGGGCCGGTTGCAAGTTGATGGTAAATTTAGGGCCCGCCTCCTTGCGGGGCAGGTGGACTTCGAGTATTCTGAAAGAGGGAGGCATGGAGGCATAATGGATAGAGAAGCCTTGGCCGTCGCGGTTGCGGAAATCCTGCTGAGACGTCTTCCGGAGAACGCCGGAGATGATCTTATCGAAGCAATTGTCGCTGATCTCGTCAGGTTAATAGAATCCTCCACTCCGGCCCCGGAAGGCGGGGAAGAGCCCAGGCACGTCGTCATCACGGCTTTGGGAAGAAACCAAACCGGAATCGTTCACGCCTTCTCGGAGATTTTGGCCGAGCGAAACGTGGATATCGTTGACGTTAACCAGACGCTGGTTCACGGTAATTTCGCCATGATGATAATTGCGAATCCGGAGGGCGCCTCCGTCTCCTTCGATGAACTCAAGGCCGAACTCAAGCAACGCGGCGAAGAGCGTGGTGTAACCGTTTACGTCCAATACGAAGACCTCATGCGGGCCGTTAACCGGATTTAAGGCCACGGCGCGCTCCTCCTGGAAAACCGACAAATGAGCTATACGCGAAGAGAAATCCTGGAAACGCTACGCATGACGGAACTGGAACACTTCGACGTCAGGACCGTTACCATGGGTATAAATCTTCTGGACTGCGGCCACGAGGACCCAAAGGAGGCCGGACGGCGGATCTACGAAAAGATGACCCGGCTCGCGTCCAACCTTCCCGGGATAGTCGAGGAGACCGCTGATGCCCTGGGTATTCGTGTTGCCAACAAGCGCCTCTCCATCACCCCCGTGGCGCTCATCTCAACGCGCGCGGCGCCCGAATCCTATGTGGCCATAGCCCTGGCCGTCGACAGGGCCGCCGGCGAGATGGGTTTTGATTTTGTCGGCGGCTACACGGCCCTGGTTCACGCCGGCGCCACAAAGGCCGATGAGGCGTTGATCGCCTCTATACCCGAGGCACTGGGTACCACGAAGCGCCTTTGTTCATCGGTTAACGTGGGAGAAAGCAGGACCGGCCTGAACATGGACGCGGTTGCAAAGATAAGCCGTGCCATAAAAGAAACCGCCTACAGGACCAGGGAAGAGGGAAGTATCGGTTGCGCCAAGTTTGTCGTCTTCGCCAACGCGGTGGAAGACAATCCCTTCATGGCGGGCGCCTTCCACGGCATAGGCCTCCCGGAGGCGGTGGTGCATTCCGGCGTAAGCGGCCCCGGTGTTGTTTGCCAGGCTATCCGCAGGGCCGGCCGATGCGATTTGAGGGAGTTGGCGGACGTTATCAAGCGTGCCGCCTTCAAGATTACGAGGGTGGGCGAACTCATTGGACGGCAGGTCGCCGACAAGATGGGTGTTCCCTTCGGAGTGGTAGATATCTCGCTGGCGCCGACGCCCGAACTGGGGGATTCGGTGGGCGAGGTGTTGGAAGCAATGGGTCTCGAACGAACGGGCGCCTGTGGAACTACCGCCGCGCTGGCCATGCTTACCGATGCGGTAAAGAAGGGCGGCGTAATGGCCACTTCGGCCGTAGGCGGACTCTCCGGGGCCTTTATCCCCATCAGCGAGGACGCCGTTATGATAAAGGCCGTGAAGGAAGGAGCGCTTACCCTCGAGAAGCTGGAGGCGATGACGAGCGTCTGCTCCGTGGGTCTTGACATGGTTGCCGTTCCGGGAGATACGCCGGAGTCCATTATATCCGGGTTTATAGCCGACGAGCTTTCCATAGGCATCATCAACCACAAGACGACCGCCGTGCGCGTGATTCCAGCCTACGGCAAGAAGGCCGGCGAGGTCGTGTCCTTTGGAGGTTTGCTGGGCGAAGCGCCGGTGATGGAACTCAGAACCCTTTCGTGCGAGCAATTCGTGGGGAGGGGCGGGCAGATGCCGGCACCAATAACGTCGCTGAGAAACTGATTCGGAAGAAGAAAAACGAGGTGAAGCCCGGATGAAACGAATCCATCAGCCCCATGGAGAACGGTGCCGCTTTCCGGGTTGGAAAGCAATCGCGGTAGTCGTGGTCCTTGGACTTATATCCGGAGCCGGGCCATGGGCTTCCAGCTATTTTCCAGCTTTCTACCACCTCTTCAACCCGGTCCTCGGCGGATGGAGCACCTACGACATAAAGGACGCAAGTGGAGAAGAATCAACGCTGACCTTTGCCGTTGTCGCCAAGAAGGCCCGCGTATGCCGGCTCGAATTGAGAACCCCGGAAAACGGCGGGACGGCCATTGCGTCTTACCTTCTTAGCGGCGACCCGGCCGACGACGACAACGTCCTGCTCATCCATGCGAAGGCCCCCGGTTCTCCGGCTCTGGAGCTTAGCCGTCAAAGCCTCGATAGGCTTAAGACCCTTGGAAGAAAAACCTTCGGAGGATCGGCCGCTTCCATCGGACCGGCCACCGGTAAGGTTAGGGACTTGCCCGACGAAACGTTGAAGGTGTCGGGCAAACGACTTCTCTGCCGACACTTGAAGGTGGTCGGTTTGGAGGGAAGGACGGCCGAAGTATGGATAAACGACTCCGTGGTTCCCTTTGGCGTCGTCAAACTGGTCAGCGGCGCCGAATCGATGACCCTTAAAAAGTTCGGGAGAGGCGCGAAACCCATGTTAAAGGGGCCCTACATCAAGGTAGAGGTGCCGTGAAGGGAGGAATCCAGGATGAAAAAGATAGCAGTAAGCACCGATCAGGCCCCACGGGCCATCGGTCCCTATTCCCAGGCCGTTCGGGCCGGTGACTTCCTATTCTGTTCCGGCCAGATCGCCATTGACCCCGAAACCGATGCTCTCACCGGCGGAACGGTAGCGCAGCAGACCAAGAGGGCACTGAAAAACCTTGAGGCGGTTCTTGAAGCGGCCGGGTTCTCCATGGACGGTGTTGTCAAAACCACCGTCTATCTCAAAAACATGAATGATTTTGCCGAGATGAACGGCGCCTACGCCGAATTCTTTCGGACCACGCCTCCCGCCCGGGCGGCGGTGGAGGTGGCGCGCCTACCCAAGGACGTTGTTGTCGAAATAGACGCCATAGCCGTAGCCGGGTGACGAAAGAAGATGCAGAGGTCGCAACAACGCAAATGAGCCTTGTCCCGCCGCGCTTGCGCGCAACGCGGTAGGCGGGCGAATCCCGGTTCAGGTAGTGGACTCTGATCAAAGGAACTGGAATGGAACTTTCACGGATACGGAACTTCTCGATCATCGCCCACATCGACCACGGCAAAACTACGCTGAGCGATCGTATACTCGAAGCCACCCACGCGGTGAGTTCCCGTGAGATGGTGGCCCAATTTCTCGACGGCATGGACCTGGAACGCGAGCGCGGGATCACCATCAAGGCTCGCACCGTCAGCCTTCATTACAAAGCAGGGGACGGCCTGGACTACCGCCTAAACCTCATTGATACGCCGGGTCACGTGGATTTCAACTACGAGGTTTCACGCGCACTCGCCGCCTGCGAAGGCGCCATCCTGGTGGTGGACGCCAGCCAGGGAGTAGAAGCGCAGACATTAGCCAACGCCTACCTGGCCGTGGAGCAGGATCTGGAAATCATACCCGTAATAAACAAGATCGACCTGCCCTCGGCGCAACCGGACAAGACGGCAAAAGAGATTGAGGACGTTATCGGTCTCGACGCCTCGGGCGCCATCCTGGCCTCCGCCAAGGAGGGCATTGGGATCAAGGAAATCCTGGAAGCCATTGTCCATCGCCTGCCACCTCCCGGGGGCAACGGGGAGGCTCCCCTGAAGGCGATGGTCTTCGATTCGTGGTACGACAGCTACAGGGGAGTCGTCATGCTGGTCCGAATCATCGATGGGCGGCTCCGGACAAAGGAACGCATTCGTTTCATGAGTACGGAGCACGATTACGAGGTCGAAACCCTCGGGGTCTTCACGCCAAAGCCGCTGGAGGTTGAGCACCTCGAAGCCGGCGACGTCGGCTTCGTGACGGCGGGAATTAAAGAGGTTCTGGAAGTACGCATCGGCGATACTCTTACCCATCCGAACGCGCAGACCGAAAAGCCCTTCGGCGGTTTTCAGACCGTTAAGCCGATGGTTTTCGCGGGGCTCTATCCCGTGGATCCTCCCGACTACCCGGACCTGAGAGATGCCCTCGAAAAGCTCAGCCTCAACGACAGTTCCTTCGTTTTTGAACCGGAGACCAGCGAAGCCCTCGGCTTCGGTTTCAGGTGCGGGTTTCTCGGTTTCCTGCACATGGAGATCGTTCAGGAACGCCTCGAACGCGAATTCGACCTGAATCTCATCTCCACCGCGCCGAATGTCCGCTACCAGGCCCTCACGAAGAAAGGCCTCATTGTCAGCGTTGATAGTCCATCAAGCCTGCCTTCGCCGATGCAACTCGAAGAGCTCCGCGAGCCCTTCGCTACCGTTACCGTACTCACGCGAGGAGAGTTCATCGGCAATATTCTCGCCCTCTTCGAGGAACGTCACGGTGTCCAGAAAGGCTTCCGTTACGTCTCCAAGGATACCGTCGTACTGACCTACGAACTGCCGTTAAGCGAAATTATCGTGGACTTCTACGACCGCCTCAAGACCCTTTCACGCGGGTACGCCTCCATGGACTACCAGGTCGAAGGCTACCGCGCCGGAGACCTTGTCAAGTTGGATGTCCTTGTAAACGGGAAGCCCGTCGATGCGCTCTCCATCATCGTCCACCGGGACAACGCCGAAGCTCGGGGCCGCGCCATAGCCCAGCGCCTGAAGAAGGCCATTCCCCGCCAGCTTTTCGAGGTAATCATCCAGGCCGCCCTGGGAAGCAAGATTATCTGCCGGACCGTGGTCAAGTCACTGCGCAAGAACGTTCTCGCCAAGTGCTACGGCGGCGATGTCAGCCGCAAGCGCAAACTCCTTGAAAAGCAGAAGGAGGGAAAGAAGCGCATGAAGTTCGTGGGCGTCGTCCAAATACCGCAGGAGGCCTTTCTTTCCGTTCTCAGGAGCCATGGCGTGGATGACGAATGATGCCCGTTCCCTCCCCGCGAAAGCGGGAATCCACACCGGATCCCCGATGCCTCGGGGATGACGGGAAAAGCCGTCATTCCAGGTCCTGGTCTCGCTTCGCTTGCCAGGATTTCAGCTTGTCCGAAATCCGACGGAAAATCAAATTCATTCACAGGGAGGAAAAGAGGACGGGAGG
>CAZIBS010000108.1:0-6861 GCA_964537405.1 uncultured Thermoanaerobaculia bacterium
GCAAAGGGCGCTACGGAGAATTCGCCCTTTGGCGAGCAAAGGGCGCTACGAAAACCGGAATTCGCCCTTTGCAAGCAAAGGGCGCTACGAAAACCGGGGCGGGAACAATGTCCCCGTAGCGGCCGATGCTTGAATCGGCCGGATTCTGTAGAAAATTCGGGCCTTGACATTTCAAGATGATCGTCTATAATGCTCTTGCGTTGCATTATGGACGGAGGGATGCTTTGGCGTACGTCGAAAGAACCATTGGCAGCCATCTAATTAGTGCATCCGGACAATTTCCAGTGGTGCTGGTTACGGGTGCGCGCCAGGTGGGAAAGACGACTGTATTGCGAAAGATGAGTGAGCCCGGGCGCACTTATATCAGTCTGGATGATCCCCGCCTGCTGACTCTTGCTAAGAGTGACCCGGCCCTTTTTTTTCAGCGATTCCGTCCTCCGGTGCTCATTGACGAAATCCAGTACGCCCCGGAACTGCTCCCCTATATCAAAATGGAGGCGGATGAAACACGGCTACCGGGCCTCTTCTGGATTACCGGTTCCCAACACTTTCACCTGATGAAGGGCGTGTCCGAATCCCTCGCGGGCCGTGTTGCCATCCTGCGGTTGCTGGGGCTGTCGCGACGTGAACGGATAGGTCACGCTGACGCGGGTCCGTTCCTTCCGGAACCGGCGCAACTTGCGGAGCGGGTTGAAGATGGGGGCAAGCTTGCACTGCGGGAACTCTACCGCCTGATTTGGCGGGGTTCTTTCCCTGCGATCGCCCTGAACCCCGACACAGACAGGGACTTGTTTTACGGTTCCTACCTCCAGACCTATCTTCAGCGAGACGTGCGGGATCTCGCCAGGGTGGGAGACGAACTGGCTTTCATTCGTTTCATCAAGGCCGCCGCGGCGCGCACCGGACAATTGCTTAACCTCGCGGAACTGGCCAGGGATGCCGACGTTGCTCCCAACACCGCCAAGAGCTGGCTCTCGATACTGGAAACATCGGGGTTGCTCTGGTTGCTCCCCGCCTGGCACAGCAACCTCACCAAGCGCCTTGTGAAGAGGCCGAAAATCTATTTTCTGGACACCGGGCTGTGCGCTTATCTGACCGAATGGTCAACCCCGGAAACCCTGGAAGCCGGCGCTTTGTCGGGCCCAATACTGGAAACCTGGATCGTGGCTGAACTGCTGAAAAGCTACCTGCATAACGGGTTGGTTCCGCCATTTTATTATTACCGTGACAAGGACCGGAAGGAAATCGACCTGCTGATCGTTCGTGATAACACGATTTACCCGGTGGAGTGCAAAAAGACCGCTTCGCCGGGGAAGAGGGACGTGCGCCACTTTGCTTCCATGGCGAATCTCGCTCAGCCTATAGGTCCTGGAGGCGTGATCTGTCTAGCGGAGGATATGCTTCCCATTGTGAACGGAATTTGTTCCATCCCGGTGGCGGCCCTGTAAGCAGGGTGAAGAAACCGACGTCCGCCGACACTCCGGTCTGTCCAATGGATGAGCCGGATTCGCCCTTTGACAAGCAAAGGGCGCTACGAAAACCGGAATTCGCCCTTTGACGAGCAAAGGGCGCTACGGAGAAATCGCCCTTTGACAGGCAAAGGGCGCTACGGAGAAATCGCCCTTTGACAGGCAAAGGGCGCTACGTAAACCGGGATTTTGCCTTTTTGCGAGCAAAGGAGCGCTACGTGAACCGAATCTTGCCCTTTCAGGACTAATGAGAAAACAGGTCGCAACGCTGATTTTGTTAACCGCTGTGCTTCTTGCGCCGGTGTCCGCCTTCTGCGCGCCGTCCGACGCGGCGGCGCCGCTACCGGCTTCACCGTATCCCGTTCACATCGATGGAAACCCACGGGAAGCTTTTTTACTGGGCGCCCTATTCTTTCCCATGCACAGTGCGATAACCGGAAAAACCGACGGCAGCGTTAAGACCTACGTTCTGGCCGTCAGGAAGGGCCTCTACGTGGCGGTACTATCCACGGAACCGGATGGAGGACGCGGGTTGCTGATGCCGTTGCCTTGGACGTCCCCCGCCGAGGCCGTTCTCTGCGATTGGATGGCCGTAAGAATAGGGCCTCCGAAATCGGCGGTCCTTTTTATTCTTGGACCCGGCGGATACCGCGGCGCCATGGACGCGAGGGGCCGGAAGGTGAAGTCCGGAACGTGGAGCGGAGCGTCTTCGATTTTCGGGCGGACGTGGGCCGGAGAGTGGCTCATTCCCTGGAAGACCCTCAACGCGGGGGCTGGTGGAATCCTGCGCCTGCAGGTGCTCAGGGGACGCAAGACCAAGCGTGGGCGCTACAGCCAGGAGGATCTTGCTCAACTTTCGTCCGGACCGGCGAGTGGACGGTGGGGCGGAGACGGAATCCTGGTGAAGATACCCAGGTCCTTCCCGGCTTCTCTTTCACGGCCCGAGGCGCTGTCTAATTACGAGGTGCGACCCTTTGTTCCTCCCGACAAAGGCCGCGCCGTCTGCAGAGCCGCGGCCCCGGCGGGAGAGGTCGTCACGGCCTGGATCGAAATCCCGTCCGGCGACGGAAAGGTCCAGGTAAAGGTGGGGAAGGGACTCAATAATGTAAAAGTTTTCCGCCTTGATTTCTGGTGGCAGGCGGGGAGGCGAGTTGCGATCGATTCCCTGTTTCCATCGCTGGTGGCCCAAGGACTGGGCGACGTTTTTGTTGGAGAACGCCTCTTTCCGCAACCCGCGAAAGGATTCAAGGACGGTGAATACCCAATGCGGATATACGTCAGGGGGAAAATTCCGCTAAACACCTTTAAACCAGGCCGGGGAACGCTGGACATACCGATTGACGCGATTGAGGACGGCAAACCGGCGGACAGGTTATGGTGGAAGATCGAAGTTGCGCCCGCCCTGCCAACGTTAAAACGACTGGCCGGGCTTTATTACCTGGAGCGCGATCAGGAGCGGTGGGCCAAGGACCTTAGCGATATCGCGGCCCACGGAATCACGGCCGTTACCTGTCCTTCACGCGATGTGAAGGGCTGGAAAGCATTTCAGGCCGCTACCGAGGCCGCCGGCCTGGATGGAAGGTGGGCTCTGCACCCCGATTGCGTACCTCCGGGAGAAAAGGCCTGGGGATACGTTACCGACGAGCCGGCAACGCGCACAGCAATCGCGGAGGCCGGGAGACGGGCGAGAACACTCAGGGCACGCGGCCTGAAAACGTGGGGCGCGTTGGCCTGGCCGAATTCGCTTTGCCTGGACGACGTACTTGATGGAATAGCGGTACCGCCGAACTTGGTACGCGAGGCGGCAAGTCTCTCCTGTCAACGCAAGTGGGTTTACGTCCAGGGACTTCGCGAGAACCCCTTTTACAACCGCGTATGGGTTTCACTGCTGGCTCGCGCTCCGGGGCTGGACGGTTTCTGGGTTTTTTGCTATGCCCCGGGCTCCAAAAGACCGGTCAATGATTGGAGGGGGCCAATCATACGCTACGATGCGCTGGTCGATCCGGACGGCGCGGGCGGTCGTTTGCAAACCGTTCAGTGGGAAGCACTGCGGGAAGGCATCCTGGACGGGCGGCTGATCGACGCGCTGGGTCCGGAGGCCAGGAAGATACTGGGACGTTTTCCCGGCGCTCTCGACGCCATGCACGGAAAATACTGGAAGGCGGAGAACCGCGGCTGGTCCTTCGCGAAATTACGCAAAGCGCTCGTGGATGCGTGGGCGGAGAAGAACTCCAGCGTAGTCGGGGGGTCATAGGATTGTAGGAGCGATCATCCGATCGCGATTGATTGAAAATATCGCCCGCCCGACAACGGTTCCCCGAAGTTGCCGCGTGCAACATAAGGAAAAGTCTGTGCCCTCCACAAATGCCTCGATAAGAATGCCTCCCCACTGGCCGCGACTCCTTGACGCGGTGGAAAAGCCCGAATCGATACTTGCCTGGTCCAGCTCCGCCGAAGGCTGGAACAAATTCCTGACCGACCTGTGGGGGAATGGGCTTTTCCCCCATGCCTTCCGTGCATGGCGGAAGGAAGGTGTGCTCGACCGACTGCCCGAATCCGCAAGAATGAATGCCGAAGCAAGGATGACGGCTTACAGGGCAGGCAGTGCCGTTTCCTGGACAGAGATAGACAACCTCCTGGCACTCTTTTGCGAGGAAGGTCTTCACCCCGTACCGCTGAAGGGCACGCACCTCGCTATTCGATATTATCCGAATGTTCACCTGAGACCCATCTCCGATCTGGACGTGCTTTTCAAAGACCTGCAGGAAGCGGACGAGGCTTTCGACCTTCTCGCCGAAAGGGGATACCGCTTTGAAGACGAGGGGATACAGGGCGACCACTGGGATATGTCGCACCAGCGAACTGCCCTTGAACACCCGCGTTCCGCCTTTCACGTAGAGGTTCACGGGAGCCTGATTTACGCTCCCCGCGATAAGCGCTGGAAGGGTGGCGCCGAAAAACTTATCGAAGACCTCGATTTCTATGATTACAGAGGGTTGAAATTGCGCGGCCTCAACAGAGAGGCAAACGTTGTTTTTCTCTGCGCGCATACCTTCATGCAACACGCCGTGACTCCAGCACGAGCGCTTCTTTATTACGATCTCAAGTTCCTTCTGGCGAAATCCGGTGAAGAGTTCAATTGGGAGAAAATGTGCTCTCTGGCGAAACTTGGCTGGGTTGAAGCCCACGTGGCGCAGGCGATGAGGATCCTGAAAGAACAGGGTATCCAACAGGTGCCGGGGGAGGTTTTTAAGCTTATCGGAGGCACCGTGGATGAAGCCGGGCTCTCCCCCGGGGCGGTTATTGCCAGGAAGTCGGTCCAGCAGATAACGCACGCTTCAGGCCCGTGGACCGCGCTTAAAATGGCCTGGAATATAACGATTCCGAAGAGGAGCTTTCTCAGGGTACGATACCCCGAAAAATCCTCATGGCCGGTTTTCCTTCTCTACCCCTACCGCTGGTGGAAACAGGCGGGCAAGATTGCGCAGTGGCTTTTCGGGAGGAAGAGCGGAGCGTAGGGTACGCCTTTTCACAGGGAGGATGAGAGGGGATTGATTTCGGATCTCGGATTTGGGATTTGAACCCGGAGTCGAACTTCCTACACCCATAGCGGCCGATGCTTGAATCGGCCGAGAACCTACATTCGACGCTTCAATGTGGCCCCCGCCTCCTGTCCGGCCTGATCGGCAGTCATCAATCGGCCCCGCGGTCCTTTCGGATCGCGGGGC
Source organism: uncultured Thermoanaerobaculia bacterium (assembly GCA_964537405.1). GTDB lineage: Bacteria > Acidobacteriota > UBA4820 > UBA4820 > DSQY01 > CAVRTJ01. The sequence goes on from CAZIBS010000108.1 coordinate 5,198, forward strand.
TTTTGTTGCCGGAAGAAACGGTCGGGTCTAAATCGCGAACCAGGGATAGACTACGGCGCCGGAGCGAGCAAAGGATCGGTCTCCCCCGTAGACCAGGGCCGCCGGACCGGCTTTCAGGCCTGCCAGATTGCGCCAGTAAACGAGGTTGTCAAAGAAATCCGGGGAGATGGTTTTTCCGGATTTGATTTCCATGGGGATTAATGTCCGGCCGAGGTCTATCATGACGTCTACTTCGTGTCCCGATACGTCCCGCCAGAAATAGAGCGCGGGCTGTTCACCCCTGTGCACAAAGTTCTTGTACAGCTCGGAAACAACGAAACTTTCAAAAATTGCTCCACGCTCGGACCTGTGAAAAAGCTCATCCGGAGTGCGGATCTGAAGCAGGTAGCTGAGAAGCCCGGTATCGAGGAAATAAAGCTTGGGACTCTTAATAAACCGCTTGCCGAAATTTGCACGATGCGGTCTCAGCAACGTCACGATAAAACTTGCTTCAAGGACGGATAACCATCTTCCGACGGTAGTGTGAGTAATGCCGCAATCCGACGCCAGCCCGGAGAGGTTGAGAAGTTGACCGTTCCGACCGGCGCACAGCCTCATGAATCTTGCAAAGGCCTCAATGTCTCCCACCTTCAGGACGTTTCTTACGTCGCGCTCAATGTAGGTCTGGTAGTACCCGGCCAGCCAGTCGCGCGGCGGAATGGCCTTGTCGTGAATCCGAGGATAAAAGCCGGTGAAAAGCACTTCCAGAAGACCGCGGCGAGGGGGGGGCAACGTGGCCGGGACTCGTCTCCCGAGTCTTTCAAGGGAAGGAATTCGACGATTCTCCAGCTCGGCCAGCGAGAATGGAAGAAGGTGCAGTACCGCGCATCTTCCGGCAAGAGACTGGGAGATGTTCTGGAGCAGTAGAAAGTTATGGGAACCGGTCAGTATGAATCTTCCTTTCCAGTCCGGGTGGTCGTCTACCATCACCTGTACAAAGGAGAAAAGCTCCGGGGTTCTTTGAACTTCGTCAAGGATTACGGGTCCGGTGAACTGTTCCAGGAATCCGAGCGGGTCTTCAATGGCGAAACTCCTCTGGTCCGGCAGTTCCAGCGACACGTAGGCATGGTTCTTAAACACGTCTCTAACCAGAGTCGTTTTTCCGGACTGCCTCGGCCCCGTCAGGGTAACGACTGGAAACTGCCCGGCTGCCTGCTTCAATCTGCGGGTAAGCGTTCGTTTTATCATTGGAGCCTCCGTATGGATAATTGAATATCCAATATTCAATATGCACACGTGGTGCTCTATTGTCAAGTACGGAGAAATCGGCCTCGCGGTCCGAAAGGATCGCGGGGCCTTCAAACATGGGGTCACATCTTGCATTCCAGCAATCAAGTTGTTATTATTTGCACGTAGAGAAAAAGGGGAAGAATAACTAAAATGGCGTGCCTGGTGGTGAAAGGCGTTGCGAGTGTTTCTTGATGACGAAGACCGGGCAGCTTTTCTTGAAGAGGTGGCTGCAGGGGTCTCGAGGTACGGTGTCATTGTTCACGCCTACTGTCTGATGGGCAACCACTACCATCCGATGATTGAGACGCCGAAAGCCAACCCATCGTTGGGTATGCAGCGAATTAATGGAGCCTACACGCAAGGTTTCCATCGGCGCCACGGGAGTTGTGGGCATC
>CAZIBS010000109.1:0-6697 GCA_964537405.1 uncultured Thermoanaerobaculia bacterium
GTATCATACTGATTCTTAAGGACTTACAAAAATGAACTGTTCAAGATGAGTTTCACTCCATCGCCACCACGGTGTCGTACAGCCCGTAATGGGTGAGCCCCGTGTGACTCTCTATGCCGGTGTAGCGGAGCGACGCATCCTCGTACCGCCGGAATGCGAAAACGGCCTGGTTCATGCGCTCGATGTTGAACACTCTGAGCTTCACGAGCAGATGGAAGTCTTGAACCGTCAGTCCGGTGACGGTAAGGAACAAATCCGGTTCAATCCTGGTTATGAGGTCCTGCAGCGTGTTCTCGCGAAAGTCGGTCAGGTACATGAACGCCGGGATGCGCGTGGCGAACTTGATCAGCTTTTCCTGGACAAGCCTGCGCTTGGACTTGTACTCCTTTTCTTCGGCTGAAAGCTCCTTCTTATCCTTCTCGGACAGGTTGCCGTCCTTGGCCTTGTTCTTTAGATTTTTGACCTTGTCGCTCTTGTTGATAATGGTCTCGATGACATTGTCGCCCAGCGCGCGCCAACCTTCAATGCGTTCAACGGCGGCCATTGCCTCGGGATTGTCGAGGATGCGGCGCAGGGTGTTGTTGTCCACGTTGACAAGCAGCGCGCTTTCCCACTTGCGGGCCAGCAGCGTGGCCGAGGTGCCCGCCATCGCGATGTCGAGAATGCCGCCCGCGTCGATCTGCGTCATGTTCGCGCCGTCGTAGGCCAGCACGGGCAGGAACGACACGAGATTCTTGACGGCGTTTTCCGGATTGGGCTCGTCGGGCGACAGGCCGATCCCGTACTCGGAGAGCTGCCGCAGCGCGCGCGTGGGAGCGAAGTCGAACACAAAGCACACCGGCTTGAAGACCTCCTCCTCGTTCGGGTCGTCGCCGTTGGGGTTCATGATGTACCACGGCGACTGCACACGGAACGCGGCCTGGAAGTAGGTCTCCGGCGACTTCAGGTTGCGCAGCATCAGGATGGACGACCACTGGGGCACGGTGACGCCGGTAGTGAGCTTACCGCAAGAGAGGGTGATGGTCTTGGTCTCGAATCCGCTCCCGATGGCCTCGCGCACCGGCGGCAGCGCCGCCAGTCCGATGCCCGCCGAGGCGCCGGCGGCGACGACAACAGCGTAGTCGTGCCAGAAGGTGTTGTGCTTCTCGGCCAGCAGGTTCGCCATAGCGTGGCAGGCCGCCACGTTGGGCAAAAACCAGAACGAGTGCTGAAGGTACGGCAAGAGACGTACATCCGAATACGGAAACGGCGGCCGTGTGCCCGTCTTGAGGTGCGCGACCTCCGTGGGCGAATACCCGCCGCGGATAATATCCAGCCACTTCTGCACGTCGCTCTCGTGTTTGAACAGCGCTTCCGCGCCTCTGCCCGAAGCCTCGAAGAAGGCGTTGAGATCGAACTCGTCGAACTCACCGGCGTTCGCGATCGCCAACAGCTCGTCCGGCATCTGATAGGTCAGCAGGCGCATCTGCGGCAGCGCGCCATACGGGTTCCACTCGCCGGGGTTGTTCGCCGCGAACGCCTCCTTCGTGCGCTGCTCGTCGGTGTAGGTCCAGTTGAAGATCTGCTCCTCGATGAACTCGCCCGTGGCCAACGCCCTGAACGGTGTGCCGGAGAGGTAGAGGTAGGCCTTCGTGGTGATGGGGAGAAATTCCGTCTCCTTGACGGAGAGGATTCCGAGGTCTTCGTTCACCGACTCCAGTTCGGTGGCGTACTCGAGTCTCGCCTCCTTCCTGGCTACGGCGTCCTCCTCGCCCTCGAACAGCTCCTTTGCGGTCTCGCGCCACGCGCCGAAGTGGTATTCGTCGAAGACCACGAGATCCCACTCCACCTTGTGGAGCCACTTGTTCTTGGCCTTGATGTTCCCCGCCTTGTCGCGGCCGAGAAGGTCCTGGAAGGAGCCGAAGTAGACGAGCGGCTTGCGGGAATCGACCTTCGTCGGATCCCGGCCGGAGCTGTGGGAGAGGTACTGCCAGCCGTCGAAGTCCACGTGGCTCTCAATGTCCGTCTGCCACGAATCCTCCACGGCGGGCTTGAAGGTGACCACGAGCACGCGTCTTGCGCCGAGCTTCCCGGCGAGCTGGTAGGTTGTGAAGGTCTTGCCGAAGCGCATCTTCGCGTTCCAGAGGAAGCGCGGGACCGCGTGCATGTCCTCCTTCCAGATGGAGTGGAAGTAGGCGTGGGTCTTGTTCACCGCCTCGATTTGCTCGTGGCGCATCGCGAACGTCTCGTGATGCGTTCCGGTGAACTGCCGGCCCGTGCGTAGTTCGTTGAGCACGGTCTTCACGTCGGCGACCGAGCAGCGCATCCACTCCAGTTCGGTGTTCTCGAAACCCTTCCCGACGAGCGCCGCCCGAACGTCGTTATCACTGAAGAAGGTGCCGTCGTCGCTCTCGGCGGGCTCGTCAAGTTTGATTGTGTAGTTTTTGATGGCCGCGGTCCTTAGCTGCTCGGCGATGCGCCGTTTCACGTCGCGCGTCGTCTGCCCAACCTTGAGGAGGCCCTTGTGCGCCTGGTCGTCAATGGAATAGGCGTAGATGCGCGGCCGGGCCGTCGGCCTGGGCGCGAGGATCTCGTCGATGGTCTTAGTCACCATCATCTCCGTCCGAAGCGGCCTCCGGGGACAACCCGCCGTCGTGCTCCGCGACCTGCGATTCGATAAAGGCGATCTCGTCCTTGGCCAGCCCGTAGCGTTCGTAGAGCTTGGCGTCAGTCCACTCCTGATTAACCGGCAGATCTGGAACGAAAGAGTAGACGTCGCGCGTTGCGTGCTGCGTAGCCTTGCGGAGGGAGACGAGAAATCTCACAAACCGGGTGCGCAGGTACTTCGCGTAGTTGATTGCCGCAGTCTCATTGTCGAAGTGACCGGCAACGATGTAGGTCTCCGTGCACGCAGTGCCCGGCCCGGCCATAATGGGCTTGCTGAGGAATTTGGTCTCGACCGCCGCACTCGTTCCTTGCACGGCTGTCATTAACACCTTCCACTTGTCGATCCACTCAGGTTTGACCGTGATGTCTTTACGTTCAACCCACGCGGTGCGCTGGTTCTCGAAGAGCTTCACCGGCTCTTTCAATCCCGCCGCTGACGGTTTGCCATTGAAGTTTGTGGCGAATCCGAATGGCTTACGGCTGGAAACGCGCGAGTCGAGCGTGGGCTCACCCCTTGCCCTAACCTTCTCCAAGATCGGCACTGCCTCGTTGCGTCGCACGAGGATGTCGTAGGCATCAAGGTGGCGGGCAACTGTTGGCCCGGTGGGCTGTCCGTCCCAGATGGTCTGTACTGTACAAGGACCGTTGTAGTCGCGATCCCACAAAAAGTAGGAAATGCCACCGCGAATCTTCACCCCTGGAAAGCCCTCGTAGAGCTTCGGATAATCCACAAGGTTCCGTAATCGCTTGTCGGAAAGCATCCGCTCGCGGTACTTGGCGAGCCCCTTGCCACCGGCCATCCAGCGCGACGGGGTAACAAACACCGCGAACCGCGGTTCGAGGTCGAGGGCCTTCTCCACGAACAACTGATAGATCGGTGCCGCGCTCGTGCCATAGCCGCCATCGTCCAGTTGATACGGGGGGTTTCCGATAATAACATCAAACTGCATATCTCCTCCAAACAACTCGGCTACCCGAGTCTTGATGTCGTCGGTGTGGATGAACGCATAGGCGTGGGTCTCAAGCCCTTCGCCACGGTCAAGGGTCTTTTTGCCGGCGCCACAGTGGATGCATTTGCCGTTACGCCACGTGTGCTCCGTACGTTCGAACCAGATGTTGCCATCGTCGCTGGCGAAGGACTTGGCGATGGAGTGTTCGCCCATGGCGTGCTTCGAGCAGTAAAGGCTCCGGCGTGCCAGCAGGCTCGTAAGATGCGTGATGCCGATGCCGAACACTTGCTTCGTCAGGATGTTATCCACGCGCTCTTCGAGGTCCGGCATCTCGTCGGCCAACCCCTTGGTCAGGCGGCTGGTGATCTCGCGCAGGAAAACACCCGACTTCGTGCACGGGTCAAGGAAACGCACCGAACCGTCCGCCCAGAGGTTCGCGCCCTCGTTGTCGGCCGCCCACGCCTCCGCCAGCGTGTCCAGCATCCGGTTCGCGAACTCGGGCGGCGTGAAAACTTCGTCGTTTGAGAGGTTGGCGATGCAGGTGAGCACATCGGGGTTGCGACCGCGAAGCGTGAAGGATGCCTGGGTTCTCACACCTTTCCCTCCTCCATGTCGCCGAGCGCGGCCAGCTCACTCATCGTCATTGGCGTGTACTCCTTCGCCGGCGTGAAAATCTCGTGCTTCGCAAGGTTGGCGAAGAGCGACCCCTGCGCGCTGAAGGCCGCGGATTTGGCGAGGGTGTCGAGGCGGAAGTCGCGCCGCTGGTACTTGCCCTTGCCCAGGTAGCCCCACTCGGCAAAGGTGATCGGCTGGTCGTCGAGCGTGCGCATCGAGAGCGCGTCGCCATGCACGAGGTTCTGTGACAGCACGTAGGATCCGGCGCGATAGAGATCGTCAGGCCTATCCAGATTCAGGTACTCGACGAAGATCTTCAGCACATTGGCGCGGCACTCCGTGATGTTGTCCGCGAGGAGTTCGATGCCGTAGATGCACATCAGCGCGAGCAGCGCGAAGTGCCGCCGCTCAAAATCGGACTTGCCGTACTTCACCTCCACGGCGGCGAGCTTGCGCCGCAGGAGCTGTACGAGGAAGTTGCCGCTCCCGCACGCCGGCTCCAGGAAGCGTGAGTCGATGCGTTCCGTCTCCTCCTTCACCAAATCGAGCATGGCCTCGACCAGCCAAGGCGGCGTGAAGACTTCTCCGTAGTCGGCGACGCGTTGTTTGGATTTGACTAAGTTCATTGGCCTGTGCATTCCGGGGGATGTCTCCTTGTGGTCATAGCAGTCAATGCGGGCTATAACGACTCAGCATCAGCGGCGGCGCGTTGCGCCGTCGCGTGGAGATCCTTGAGGTATTTCGTGAACAGGCTTTTGGTGGTCATGCTTTGTTCTCCCGGAGCGTTTAACATTCTGAACAAACAACGTGGTGAAAAGATCGCTTATCAGCTTTTACGGTCTTTTGCTGTCTTTTTCTTCTTTTTGGGAACCGACGCGGCTTTCCTTTTACCAAGTTTGGCGGCTGTGCCGGTTTTCTTTGCCTCTTTGACTACCTCAGCAAAATTGACGGTTGGCAATGTGCAACGGACCCCTGGCGGGAAGGCTCCGCTGAATGAAAGAAGGAGCCCTCGGAGTGAACTGTAGAGCATACTCAAACCATTCAACTCAAGAAGGTCGGTTCTCTTCTTTTCGTCGAGGTCGTCCGTAAACCTGAAGAACCCTATGATTGTGGCCCTGACCAGGAAGAGAGCGCCGTCCGCATGTTGGAAGAGGTAAACTACGTTAAGTACTACGCGATAAGGCGCCGGAAAGCTTTTCTTTTTTTCCCAACCGAAGCCCAGAAAAAACATGCCCGGTTTTCCAGGTGGTTTTTCAGATGCTTCGAGTAAGTGAAAAGAAAAATTGGTAAGACCGAATTGCTCCATCTGGATAGGGGCTTGGAGAATTTCGTTAGACATATTGAAGCTCCCAAACTAATTAAGAAACCGGGATGAAATATTCTGAAGAGACGAATTCGACCATGCCCTGTTTTCTGAAAGAGGTTGATTTGTTACTTTCCTCTCATAATTAGTACGAGCGCCTTCATAGGCCGATATGCCAGACGCAGGACGTTCCTCCCGCTGGGCGCGAATTGCTTCGCGAATAATACCCGGCGCGTAATCCGCCACCATGAGAAGCACTTGGGCCGGGCCTTGTGGGACTCTGCGCCCCTGCTCCCAATTGCGGTATGTGGAAAGTTTGATGCCTAAGAGCGAAGCAAAGCGTTCCTGGGTCAGGCCCGACCTGGCCCGGATACTTTTAGGGTCAAGCGCTTTATAGCGGGTTATCCGGGCCGCTTTCTTTTTCCCCTCCCGGATGTCAACCATCTCCCGCGCGCTTTCCAGCAGTTCGTCGAAAAGTTCTTTTTTCATTTCTTTGCCCCCTTAATTATGCCGTGGAGCATTTTCTTCTCTTTCATCGTCAGATTGCCTTTCTTGCTCTTAGGATAGGCCAAGAGTAGAAAGATGAGTTCATCGCCTTTGTACCAGTAGTAAATAATTCTGCTTCCACCGCTTTTTCCCTTGCCTCCCGTTCCCCACCTCAGTTTTCGGCAGCCTCCCGTGTCCGGAATAATATCCCCTTTCCATGGAGAAACCCTCAGCGTGTCTTGGAGATCGGCATAGTCCTCCGGGGTGGAAAGACGATCAATCGTTTCAGTAAAAATCTTCGTCTCTTGAAACTCCATCCCCTCCAATAATGTACGCCTTTGGCGCACCCCCGTCAAGGAATTTTCTTTTTGAAGGGCGGTGCTTCTGTTCCTAAAACCCGTTTTCTCTCGTTTCTTGATCACGGGATATTCCCCTCCAGGCGTTCGAGTTCCCGCACGACAAGATCGTAGATTCGAAGAACTTCCCCATCAAGAACGTTCGTGGTCGCCCCCTTGTCTGTACCAATTTATGCTAGGCCTTATACGAACCATTGTCAACACGATTTTGACCCATCGGCGGTTCTGCGACTGCGCTACGGAGTCTGCCGTCTCATGGTTCACGTCTAACCTGGCGGAGGAAGGTTATGCTCATCTTGAACAGTTGATCGCGTTTTCCACAGGCAAAATGAGGTAAACTG
>CAZIBS010000110.1:0-6597 GCA_964537405.1 uncultured Thermoanaerobaculia bacterium
CTGCAATCCAACACCCCATAAGCATTTCAACGTTGTAACGAAAGTAAACTTCGGATTAAAGTCGTCAAGCGAGCAAAGGGCCTGCAAACCGACTGGACAATGGTGAAGGAGGTCGGCGTGGAATTCTACACGGCCGTCGGCAAGAACAGAAAGGGAACCCTTTTAAAGCTCGGTGGAGTGAGAGCCGCCACGGATGGGGTATACTCCCTCAAGAACAGAAGAGGTGCCGGGGGTAGGGACGTGCGGCTAACCGCCCATCTTAACGATGGAAGCACCGTCTCAGGCGATTGGATACAGGTAGGACGCAGGGGGGGCCCCGCAAGTAAAAGACGCCCCACGGGGGAAACCAATGCTCCATCTCCTCATCAATGCGCCGGTCCTTCCAAGGCCGGCGCTTTCGTTTCTATTCCATGGTTGCAGTAGGTCCGTCGGCGGAGAACCAGGGCTTGTGGACTCTTGCGGTGGCTCGCTCGGAGGTCCAGAAGAGCGCTCCCCTGGGGCGGCCGAAGTGGAAACCCTGGACGAACGGAACGTTAATGGCCATCAGCTCGGCGATCTCGTCGGTGGATTCCACTCCCTCCGCTATGACTTCGCTTCCCAGGCGCTCGCACATCCTGGTGGTGGCCTCGACGAGCACCTGCTTGCGGCGTGATTCGTGGATTCCCCGGATAAGGCTCATGTCCAGCTTGACGTACTCCGGTTCGAACCGGTAGAGGTGCTGGAGTCCCGAGTAGGCTATTCCGAAGTCGTCAAGCGCGAATCGAACGCCCTCCCTCCTGATGCGCTCCAATATGCGTGAAACCACCCTGAGGTGGGGATCGCTCGTGCGTTCTGAAATCTCGATAACGACCGAGGACGGTGAAACCCCGCTGGATTCCAGGAGCCTCATGAAGCGGTCCCTGAACCTTTCCATGGCCATGAGGGTGGTTATGTGTACGTTGATGAAGAGCTTGGCGTAGGGGACGAGCAGGTGGCCGGAGCGGAGGGCGGCTGCTATGCACGCCGCGTCCAGGTGCATGGTCATGGCGGAGGAGAGGCGGCTTCGTGGGCCGAAAATCAAGCCGGGCTTGGCCAAGGGGGTACCCTTGGGACCCCTCATCAGGGCCTCGTAACCTATGATTCGGCTGTTTTCGAGATCCACGATCGGTTGGAAGGCGCTGGATACGAAGCCCCTCTTGATCAGGTCGGCGATCCGCTCGTCTATGGTCATCTTTGCCTGTTTTTCCGGTTTGGGGCCGGAGAGGAATCACGGATGATGTTGCCGAGTAGCTTGAGTTCCACCGGTTTCTCGAAGTAGTAGTCGGCGCCCAGGTCGAACGCTCTCTGCATGGTGCCCGGTTCTCCGTAGCCGGTCATGAGTATGACCCTCGTTTCGCGGTTGACCTCCTTTGCGTACTCGAGGAGTTCGAGACCCTCGGTCTGGTTGTAACCGGAAAGCCTGATGTCCGACAAAATAACGTTTATCTCCCTCTCGCCGACGAGTTTCTTGGCATCCTCCAGGGTTACGGCCGTCAGTACTTCAACGTTGGGTTCCTCGAGAACGCCTTTCAGCCCTATGGTGGTAGCTTTTTCGTCGTCTACAATTAAAACCGTGGTTTTCATGGCCGCCTCCTAGGCAATACCGGCTGATGAAAAATAATTGTCGCGTTGCAATACCCTCTTAGAAAGGGTGAAGAGGTCTCGCACCTGAGATTTTAACTCCACTTTCCCACGCCGCCGGGGGAGATGCCGAATTTGGAGAGCTTTCGGTACAACGTGGCCCTGGAGACGCCCAGGACCTTGGCGGCTTTCGGCACGTTCCCACCGCTTTCCCCCAGAACGCGGACGATGTGTCTCCTTTCGGCGTCTTGAAGTTTCATCGCTTCTTCACCGGAGGAGGCTTCGCTTCTTCCGAGCGCTTCGCCGGAGACGGGGAGTTCCAGGTGGGTGAAGAACGCCCTGGAAAGCTCTTTCCCCTCTGAGAGGATCCATGCCCTCTCCAGTACGTTGTGGAGTTCCCTCACGTTTCCCGGCCAGTGATAGCTTTCCAGGAGGGGGAGTACGTCGGCGTGAATCGCGGGCGGGACACGCTTGGAAGTAATGAAGGAGAGGAGGTGACTCGCCAGCGCCGGAAGGTCTTCAAGCCGTTCCCTCAGGAGAGGCAGGTTGATGACGAGGGTATTTATGCGGAAGAAGAGGTCCTTCCTGAAGTCACCTTTTTCCATCAGGGTCTCGAGGTTTTGGTGCGTCGCGGATATCAGGCGGAACTTCGAGTACTGCTCCTCCACCTTTCCCAGTGGTCTGAACTTCTTTTCCTCCAGCACCTTCAGGAACTTGCTCTGGACCCTCAGGTCCATGTCTCCTATTTCATCAAGGAAGAGCGTTCCCCTGTGGGCCTTTTCGAGCAGGCCCTTCTTCATATCCACGGCGCCGGTAAAGGCGCCCTTGGAGTGACCGAAGAGTTCGCTCTCAAGGAACTCTCCCTTGAGACCGGCGCAGTTCAACTCCACGAAGGGTTCACTGGCATTCAAGCCGTGCTCGTGAATGTATCGCGCCATCATCCCCTTGCCGGTCCCCGTTTCACCCCTCAACAGCACGGAACTCGAATGGCGGGTGGCCGCCTCCACCAGGGCCATCACCTTCTTCATCGCCTTGCTCTCTCCGATGTAGGGATTAAGCACGGCCGGTCTCGCCCTTAGGACCCTGTTCTCGCGCCGGAGAGCGCCCAAACTGACGCACTTTCCTATGACTACTTCGAGTTCCGCCATATCAACAGGCTTTGTAAGGAAGTTGTCCCCGCCCTTCTTCATGGCTTCGACCGCCATTGGAATGGTGCCGTAGCCGGTTATGACCACGACGGGCAGGCCGGGATCCAGCTTCCTTATCTCATCGATAAAAGAGATGCCGTCGCCGTCGGGAAGCCTGACGTCCAGGAGCACGGTGGATATCCGCTCTCTGGCGATTTTCTTCCGGGCCTCCGCCAGTGAGCCCGCTGCGGAAACCTCATAACCCACCGATTCAAGGTATTGCCCTACTCCGAAGCGGTTTGCGTCTTCGTCGTCTACTATGAGAATTCGGTCCATGGGTCGGCTCCCCGGCGATTTGCCGCCTGCGTTGTATTATAGCAGATCGTTTGTTTTCCGGGTGTAAAAGGTCATTGGAGCCGGGTTGGGATGCTCCGGGGTGAGGCGACGAGGCAAGGCCGGAAGCTGCCCCGGCACGCGGTCCCATCACGCCTGCCGCCGCGTGGACGGGAAGATAGAGTGAGCGCCGGGGCAGCGAGGGAGGGCTTCAATTAACGGTGACGGGTGCAAGCCACGCACCGAGGATATCCCCGAGCCTTTCGTAGGGAACGGGCTTGTTAATGAAGTCGTTGGCGCCGTAATCCTTCAGAAACTCGATGCGCGCCCTCTCCTTGTTCCTGTACATTCCGGTTATGACGATAACCGGGATGTTGCGCATCTCGGGATCCTCCTTGATTTTTTTGCAGAGTTGCTTCCCGTTCATGAAGGGCATCATGTGGTCCGTCATAATGAGGTCCGGCTTGTAGCTCTCGGCCAATCGCAGGGCTTCCAGGCCGTCGTGGGCCAGGAGTACGCCGTAGCCGAGGGCCTCCAGCACCCTGTAGGCTACCAAGAGGGTGTTGGGATCGTCTTCAGCCACCAGTATCAGTGGGCGCCTTATCGGGTTCCCCACGTCGAGGGGCGGCTGGTTTCCTACGCGGTAGGCGTTGCGTAACCTCCTGGCCCATAGGCTCCTCGGCGCGTTGCCCCAGAACTCCCTTTGGTAGATCCGACCCGCTTCGCAAAAGCATTCCCCGCAGTGGGGACAGACCAGGGTGGGATTATCGGTTATGCAGTTGCACCAGTGCGCTTGGCAGGCGTCGTATGTCTCGCCGCAGGTGGAGCAGAGCACTTCGTAACTTCCGCTTTCTTCGTATGAGCCTTTCATTTTCAATAACCTCCACTTCTACAGATAAGCAAATATAGTGCCAAGCGCCCGTTTGCCGATTAGCGGGTTCTTAGAGCCAGGGAAACGGGGATATTGGCTCCAAGGCGGGTTTTGACCACCGTCTCGCTTGTCTCACAATTGAGACAAGCGTCTTATTTGCAATGAGACGGGAGCGCACCGGCGGACAGGCAACGTGCAATGGCGGGACTTCGAACTCAAATTCCGCAATTGAAACATTGGCACCTTCGAATCGCGGGTATTTCAATCACGGAATTTGGAGCCTCGGTTAGGTAGCGAAGTTAGGTCGAAGAGTGGTATAATTCTTGCCATGAAAAGCTGGTATAGTTCTTGCCGTAAGGAGGGTGTGACCTTTAACCCAGGGGCTACGACGGAGGTCTTTAGGTAATGATCGATAAAAACGGGCGGCCGACCCAAAGCGAACCGGATTTAAAACCCCCACCAACGAATGGCGAAGGAGGAGGAGCGTGGGCCGATTTCCTGGAGTTGGCAGGTGCCGGGCTCTTCGAGATGGACGAAGATGGCGTCGTGATCTTCGCCAACGCTACCTTGGAGGCGTTGTTCGGGGTGGCTCGGGGCTCGATGGTGGACGAGGATTGCTACGGCGTGAAATTGAGTACGGGCAGCCCGTTGCTTTGCACCGTACTGGAGGAGTGTAAGGCAAGGGGCCGTTTCGCGGGACGGCCTCCGGTTAAGTTGAAAACCGCCGCTGTCGGCACCAAATGGGTGGAAGCTACCGCCTTCCTGATGGAGGAACCCGCAGGATCACGCAAGATCAGGGGAATCATTAACTCCGTGGAAGACTGGAAGCTTGCGGAGAGGGAGCTTGAGACTCTCTACAGGGCCGTGGACGTCGGCATCGACGGCATGGCCCTCATGGAAGTGGAGGGTCGGCTGCTCTACGTGAACCCTGCTTTCGCCGGCGCTTTCGGCTACGATGAGCCCCAGTCCCTCATAGGGAAAGAATGGTTGGAACTCTGCGATGAAGAGGGACGGGAGAGGATGCGCGGTGAGATCTTTCCCGAACTGGTACGGAAAGGTGCGTGGCACGGAGAGACGGTTGGCAGGAGGAAGAACGGCAGCCGGTTTCCGCAGGCCGTTTCGCTCACACTCTTCGACGACAACCATCTCGTGGTCTGTTTTGCCAGGGATATAACCGAGCGCCTCAAGACCGAAGCCGGGCTCGCCCGCCTTAGGGAACTGAAACTCACCGGCAGGCTCGTGGCGGGGCTCACCCACGAGATACGAAATCCCCTTTTTGCCATTATCGCCTTGACGCGTGCGCTTCAACGCAATGTCGGCGAGTCTCCGGAGCTTGCCCACCTGGCCGATGAGATAGTGGAGCAGGCCCAGAGGATATCCAGACTCACAAAAGGACTGGTGGAACTGGGAACCACCGCTCAGATCCAAGACAGACAGGATATTTTCCTGGCCGACCTGTTGGAGGAGGCGGTGGTTTCGGCGTGCAATGAAATACCGGGTTCGAAGGGACGCATACTCGTAAAAAAGCCCGTAGCCGAGGCCATGGTCAGGGTTCATTGGGCTTCCATGGTGTCGGCCGTGGCCCGTGTGTTGAACAACGCACTCCGTTTCTCCCCGAATGACGGGAAGATAGAAATTCTTGTTGAGAGAGTGGACGCCGAGGTCCGGTTGATGGTTCGGGACGCGGGACCCGGAATAGAGCCCGAACTGTTCAAAACCCTCTTTGCACCCTTTACAACCGGGAATAGCGGAAGCTTCGGTCTTGGGCTCGCCATAGCCAAGCGTACCTTGGAAGACCACGGTGGAAGGATTTGGGTGGAAAACAACGAACCGGAATCGGGATGTACCGTGACCATGGTTCTGCCGGTTTCACAGTGAGATTCGCGGGAATATGTGTCCATTCTTGGTATGGGGATGTACCGTCGTGCGGAAACGTGGATTCGCGCCGAGGAGGCCGCTCCCATGGACGGAAGACCGGAACCATCGTAGCGGGTTCGTAGGGGAGGCGACTCTGCCCTCTCTTTATTGTGCCTGCTGCAAGCCCGGCGGGATTGCAGCTCCCTCGCAGTGACAGGTATCGTGAAAGGTGCTTCCATGGCAATCACAGAAGAGAAGGATATTGCAGGGTCGCCGATGGGCGACGGCTCCTATCAAAAGAAAATCCGGCCTTTGGCGAGCAAAGGCCGCTACACGGTGAAATTGGTCGCGATTGCAGGTACGGCGCCGTCGGATTCCGGACAAGCCGGAATGACGCCGTTTCCCGTCATCCCCGGGACACCGGGGATCCAGTCAATGTTGTGGATTCCCGCTTTCGCGGGAATGACGACTGTTCCCCTGTCATTCCGGCAAGCGAAGCGCGACCGGAATCGTGGTTTTGCCTTTTCCTTCGCCCTTCCCCCCCCGTCCTCTTTTCCTCCCTGTGAATGGTTTGGTTGGTTTTCTCCGCGCCTCCGCGCCTCCGCGGTTAGACTCATCTTGAACAGTTCATTTTTGTAAGTCCTTAAGAATCAGTATGATACGAAGATAGAAAGCAGACGTGGCACCACATTGGGGTGGTATCATTTAATATACAAAAAGGGTGCGTTATCTATCTGGTGGATCTTGCTGTATCGCCCATCGGGCTTAGGGTTGGGGGTAGCTTGACCCCGGCTGCACGGAGCAGGATCG
>CAZIBS010000111.1:0-6596 GCA_964537405.1 uncultured Thermoanaerobaculia bacterium
CCGGGGCGACCTACGTGCCCTTCGGGTATTTCTTTCTGCCCGAGCCGCCGGAAGACTGGGTGCGGGCGATGGGTGAGCGGGCATTCGTGCTCGAGGCGCACCATACGACGCATATCGAAGGCACGCAACTGACGCTGGACCAGGCCATGAGCTACTGTGACGAGCTGCGACAGCGAGCTGTGACAAGCTGTGACGGGCGGCTACGACAGAGAATCGCGACGTACTGCGACATGGATCGCGACACCCCTTGCGACAACACGCCGGCCGAGGTTTACGCTGGAATCGTACGTTTTGAGGAAGCGGCATGACGACAAGTGGAATGAATGAAAGGAGGTGCGGATCGTATACCTTATTTTCCGGAGAAAGTTGTCTTGACAATGGGGTCCACTTTAGGGTGGTTCCGTACGCGCCCTGAGTGCTTCCGGCCGGTGGATGTTTTGGAGCCGGCAAAGGAACTCGTAACAACAAGAAATTTTGATATCTGGGAGGTAAGACCATGAACGAACGACTTTATCTGCTGAAAATCAGACTGCTTGATATCGAGCCGGAAATCCGGCGGCGTTTTATGGTGCCGGCCGGTATTACGCTGGACCGGCTTCACGATGTCATTCAGATTGTCATGGGCTGGACCGACAGCCATATCCATGAATTTACTATCGGGAAAAAGCGATATACTGAATATCCGGAGTCGAAAGAGGATGGACTCGAGTGCGGAAGGTATCGTCTTGGCGACCTTATCAAACAGAAGGGCCGTACCTTTCGTTATCTATATGACTTCGGTGACGGCTGGGAGCACGAGGTCACTATCGAAGACAGCCGTTATTTCAACCCGGAAATGAGGACTGCAATAGCCTGCCTTGACGGCGCAAGAGCCTGCCCGCCTGAAGATGTGGGTGGAGTGCCCGGTTACTTTGAATTCTGCAAAGCACTGAAGGACCCGAATCATAAAGAGCATGAAAGCTACATGGAATGGTCCGGCGGGGACTACGACAGCGAAAAGTTTGATTCCGATTCAGTCAATGGGGAACTGATGAAATATATGCGCTGGTCCCGGGACAGGTATCAAGACTGGGGATGGATTGAATGAAGAAGGATAAAGACAAAGGAAAGCAGATGGTTGGGAAAAATGAGACATCCATTGTCCGATCATCGGCTGCTGAATATCTGACATTTGTCGCGGCAAGCGGCAGGGGAGGAGTCGAGGCGGTTTACGCGGATGAGAACGTATGGCTGACGCAGAAGATGATGGCAACCCTTTATGATGTTGAAACCCATACCATCAATTACCATTTGAAGAAGGTGTTTGCCGACAGGTGTCAAGGGACACCCGGTTTCCCGCACCTGACCAGGGGGTGTCCGTTGCCCTGACAGGCTGATCTCATTCCATTTTTCTCCTGTAGAATTGGCTCTGCTCAGGCGGAGGGGCCTGCCTGTGCCCCACGGCAGACAGGCGTAGCCCCGAAGCCTGAGCAGGGCGGTCAGGTTATTTTCCGGCTGAGGCTTTTTCCATCTCCCGCAGCCTGAAGCTCCTGCCGTCTATCCGGACGACGTGGCAGTGGTGAAGAAGCCGGTCCGGTATGGAAGCGGTCATAACCTGGTTTGGGAGTATGTCGCCCCAGGCGGTTTCTGTGATGCCGTCCGGGGATGTAGCGCAATGGGTAAATCGCCGGGCTTTCACGATATCGGGCCGCACTACCCGTTCCTTCATGTGTTACGTGGCGCCTACATCGCTCCAGTTAACGCCGCCGGGCCGTATTCTTCTAAGAGTTTCCCTTCAGGGAGTAATGTTCAACGTGAAGATATCGCTATAGCTTTCACGCCCGGTGGAATCCTTCGCGTAGATCCGCCAGTATACGATTGAACCTATAGCGACGATCTTGCCCCACTTCCCGGAACCGGGCGTCCATGAACTGCCCTTTATCCACTTTTTACCGGCCTTGTTTGACCGGGAGCTGACAAGAACGCCCGAGTTGAAGTCGGGGTCGTCTGAAAACTCCACCTGCGCCTTCTTGTTATGGTTGAGGTTCCAACTAAAAGTCGGCGGCGCCGAGGAAGAGACGCTTCCTCCATCAGCGGGCGCCTCGGTCAGGGCGGCTAAAACCTTGGATATCTGGAATACGCCGCTATCAGTGGTGCCGATGTTCTTGCCGACGCTCCGCCAGTAAACCATCGTACCGAGAGAGGGCGTACCGTTGCCGAGGGCCAGGATTTTGCCCCACTTATGGGTCCCGGGGCTCCATGAGTTTGTCGTAAGCCACTTCTTTCTACCGGTCTTTGAAGAGACGTCAACGGTGCTAAAGGTACCATCGGTGGAACAGTCAACCCGCCACTTGGTATCCGCGCCGGCAGAAAAATTTAGGGTAAAGGGAGAGTCATCCGGGTAGTAGAGTTGCGGGATGTACGGTGACACGGTAAGAGTTTTGGTAACCGCTGCAGCAGCATTATCAGTAACAATTAATGTTACACTATAAGTTCCTGCTGAGGTGTAAAGGTGGGTGGGGTTGGCAGTAACCGCGTGGGCGCTTCCGTCTCCAAAGTTCCAGTCGTAGCTATAGGGCGCTTGGCCGCCGTAGGCGGCGGCGGCGAAGGAAACTTCCAGGGGTATCGCTCCGCTCACGGGCGTCGCCGACGCGCTTGCCCGTAGTTCTCCGGACTGAAGTTCCCAGATGGCCCTGCCGTGGGTCGCCGCCCTGAGCGCCCCCGTCGAAGGGTTGAATTGCAGTTCCATTACCGCCGTAGCGGGCAAGTTGCCCGTGGCGTCCACCCACGTTGAAGAGGTCCAGACGGCCGAATCGGTAAAAACTCCAATTTCGGAACCGGCGTATACACGATTTGCGTCGCCCGGATCGATAACAATACTGTTGAAAGGAACGTTGGGAAGCGCTCCAGTTATATCAGTCCAATTCGCCCCGCCGTCCAACGACCTGAAAACGTGGGCGGCGCCGTAACCGGAGACCGTTACGAGCACTCTATCCGAGTTGGCGGCATCGGTCGTTATGGAGGTAACGTAATTACCGGGGAGACCGGCGCTCCGGTCGGTCCATGAGTTTCCCCCGTCCTTTGTAACCTGGACCTTGCCGTCGGAGGTTCCAACATATATCGTACCGGAAACGCCGTTATCCTTCGCGGGGTGGATCGCCGAAATATCGGTCCATGACTCGCCCGCCGTCAGGTCGCCGCTGATGGCGTTCCAAGTGTTCTTTGTCCTGGCGTTGCCATTTTTCCACAGGCGGTAGGTACCCGTGTACATCACCTGTTGGCTGTTGGGGTCCAACTCGAACGGCGCTATGAACTCTATGCGCCCATCTGGAACGCAGGAGCCGCAGGAGCAACCGCCGAAGTCGGCAATACAGTGCCAGTCAGCAGGATTAGTCATCACGTGGCTGTTGCGATTTATATCCCCATAAACGTATTCCTCGTAAGCATAGTGCGGATCTTGCTGGTCCCATGCGCTGTCGCCGCCGTCGCCGCCATACACCTCGCGCCACTTGTTTCCGTCAAAGTATGCCTGGCCGTTGTCCTGCAGACCGCCCATGATGAGATCGGGGTTTGTTGGGTGCTGCGCAATGCTGTAAAACTGGAGCGTTGAGAGCCCGGTATTGCGGTTAACCCAGCTTATGTTGGTACCGGAAATGGTTCCTATGAAGAAGCCTCCGTCGTTGGCGTCATAAACGGTGGTGGAATCGGGCATCGTCATGTAGTGGTGGTCGGCGTGGGAAAAGTTCGATCCGCTGCAACTCCAGCAGGAGGCGCGAGTCAGGTTTACGCCTCCGTTCGTGGAGATGTAGTCGTCTATGCCGCCAACTATCAGAGTATCGGGGTCAGCCGGATCGACGGCACCGCTTATATCGTACCAGCATTGGCTTCCGCAGAAAGCCGTGTTCGTGTTTTGGGTGGTCCAGGCAACGGTGGAACCATTGCCGTCCTGGGTCCTGTAGATTGCCTTGTACTGGAAGGAGTCGCTGTCCTGAACGAGAGCGTAGAGGGTCGCAGGGGCGGATGGCGCCTTCAACAAGGTAATTCGGCCTACGCCGGATGACGGCCAACCGTTGCCGACGCCGGTTATCGAAACCCACGTATTTCCCGCGTCCGTAGAACGATAAACGCCGTTGGCGGTGGAACCCCAAGGCCCGCCAAAAGCCACGTAAATTATTGAAGGCTGCCCGGCAGCAGGAGTGCTTCCGTCGATAACCAGGTCGGTAGCCAGAATATTTCCGGTGGCGCCCGCTCTCTCCAACCGCCAGGTAGCTCCCGCGTCATTCGATATGAAGAGACCGCCGTCTCCGGCGGCGTAAACGTTATTCGAATCCCTGGGATCCACCACCACCCTGCGTATATTACGGTAGGGCTGCTGGTAGGGAAAGGGAAGGTTGATCAATTGCCACGTGGCGCCTCCATCGCTGGTCTTGTAGAGTCCCATGCCCGCAATTGCGTCGCCGTTGAAGTTACCCTCGCCGGTGCCCACATAGATTACCTGCAAATTATTCGGATCGACCGCAAGACTGCCGATGCTCATTGTAGCCGGGCCGTTGAAGATGGGCGTCCATGTTACTCCCTGGTCCGTCGTCTTCCATACCCCTCCTCCCGCCGTTCCAAGAAGAATGTGGTTTTTATCGGCCGGGTCGCTCCAGATAGCCGTTGCCCTCCCGGAATCGACGTCCGAGCCGTCGTAGTAAGCCTTGGGTCCAAGAAGTTTCCACTGGTACGAGACAAGTGGCAGGCCCTTCGAGGAGTGGGGTACAAGCGCCTTCGCGGCGAGCAGCGCCTTTATCCGCCAGGAGCCGGAGGGGAAGTGATAAAAGGGCGCCAGTCGGCGTTTGAAGCCATAGAAGGTACGCCTCTGGGGCATCGTAGCCGTACCATTCTCTATACTCCTGGCCAACTGCCTGAACCATCCGGGCGTCCCTTTGAAGATAATCGGATTTACCGGAAGGGGTTGAAATTGGGCGTCGCTACCCTCGGGCTCACCCGTCTGTTGGGCTGCCGGCGTGTTCTTTATCTCCCGCGTAGCGACCTGTTGGGCAAATAAGCCCGGCGCAAAAAACATGAAGGTGATGGGAAGAAGAATCGAGATAAAAAGCTTTCGCATTTAAGTCCCCTTGTCTGCACTTAAACCATTGAAATTATTCACTGCCCGGTTTCCTGGCGGCCCACGCCGCCAACCAATTAATATAAGTTCCGGAGGTTGTTTTGTCAAAGTCCTGAATCAGAAATGACGGGCTTGTCCAACTTGGCCCTCAGCTTCAGAAGCCCTTTCTTTAAATGTATTAGGCGTCGCCTCTCATCCTCCGGGGCGGCGGCATGGCTCCGCACACCGGTTGCGTTAATCAACTCCTTCGCCCCCTTTATCGTAAACTTCTGTTCATAGAGCAATTCCTTGATTTTCAGGGCCATCAGAAGGTCGCTCTTTCTGTAGATACGGTGGCCCGATTGCGTCTTATCCGGGTTCAACTGCTGAAATTGCTTCTCCCAGAATCGCAGGACGTGGGCGGGTAGACCGACTATCTCGCACGCCTCACTTATCTTGAAGTAGAGTTTAGCCGGGATGTCGCCATTTGGGCCGTTCATCGACGTCCTCTCCCTCTTCAGCGTATCAATCATGATTTGCTCCGTAACGCCCATTTCCTGGAGGGAACGAAAACCACGGTTCTGTAGCCGGGTATGGCGATAGGTTTACCCCTTCCAAGGTCCCGACCGGTCCTCGCTTTTCTTTCTACCACCTTGAAGGTTCCAAAACCCGATATTAGCAAGTGTCCGTCCTTGCAGAGCCCCTCGGTTACCAGCAGCATGACCTGATCCACGATCCCGGCGGCTTCTGCCTGGGTCAAACCACCATGCGCTTCATAAACCTTTCGAACCAAATCGGCCTTCTTCACGACCATACCTCATCGTCTAGGACAGATATTATACCACAAGTCCATGGATTTCAAGTGGTTTTCAGGCACCTCACTATTTAGTATGGGTAATGTCATTTGGGAAGGACCCAACAACCCAAGAAGGTTTAGCGCATTCCGGACCACCGGAAGGGCAGGACGACCGAAAAGGCGGGGAAGCCCCCTGTCCTTCCGTACGGCCACCCGGCACGGCGCTCAGGTCGCTCCCCAGCGTTGTCCTACCCTCCGACTTGGCATCAATGATTATAACCTTCTCATGATAAAGGGCAAATGTAGTTAACATGGGTTTACCCACATGAAACAGCGAGGAGCCAGAAATTTCGGCCTTTGGCGAGCCTGCCTGTGCGTCGCACGCAGACAGGCAAAGGCCGCTACGTGGGGAAATTGGTCACGATTGCAGGTACGACGCCGGATTCCGGACAAGCCGGAATGACGGTTTGGGGATGCGCCGTCGGATTCCGGGCAAGCCGAAGTCCTGGCAAGCGTAGCGCGACCAGGAGCCGGAATGACGAACGTACGGCACGGGAATGACGACTGTTCCCCTGTCATTCCGGCAAGCGAAGCGCGTCCGGAATCGGATCGTCAGGTTCCCGACAAGCCGAAGTCCCGGCAAGCGTAGCGCGACCAGGAGCCGGAATGACGCATGAGGCTCATCTTAAACAGTTGATCGCGTTTTCCACAGGCAAAATGAGGTAAACTGCC
>CAZIBS010000112.1:0-6538 GCA_964537405.1 uncultured Thermoanaerobaculia bacterium
CCGGACAAGCTGAAATCCTGGCAAGCGAAGCGAGACCAGGACCTGGAATGACGGCAAGGGAATCGCGACCGGAATCCCTAATCCCACGATGGAGAGAATGCCCTGCGGACAATTCGAGGCCAACGCCCTGTTCTTCGCCGTAGGCGTCCTGGCCTACAATCCGTACAAGCTTTTCGGGATGGTCAGCAACATGGATTGGGAAGGGGAGACCCTGATTCACTGGCAGAGGCTGAGGTGCGGAGTCAGCGAGCAAGCCCGCTCGGTGATGAAGGGAGACCTTGCCGGAGGGACGCTGCCCTCCGGGAAGTTCGGGGTTAATGCGGCCTGGTGGACAATTATGATCCTTGCGCTGAACCTCAATGAGGCCATGAAGGGCCTGGTGCTGGGGAAGGAGTGGGGAAGCCGTCGCATGAAGGCGGTTAGGTTTGCGTTGATTCACAAGGCCGGGAGCGTCATGGAGCGCGGAGGCCGGTTGTGGATCCGGCTGGCTACACACTCGCCGTTGCTCGTTTGGCTTCAGGAAATCCGAGAGCGCATCGCGAGCCCCGGAGCCCCGGCGCCGGCGTGAACAATCAGCGCCGCGGGAGTAAAGGATGACCCCATGAAACACACCCGGCAAAAGCCTGCCAAAAAAAAGGTCCGAAACCATCAAAAGGAGCCTCCAATGACCTGACCTTGTCCACCGCCCGGGAATTAGCGCCAAAACCGGCCAAAAGACGCTTTCTTCCAACCCCGGAAAACTCAGGCGGTGGATTCAGGGCAAGCCGCATCATTGACAGCCGGGCACGACTCTACTATTCTATGGGCTATAGGGAGAAGAGGCTTATTATGGAAAACATGGATGCCTTGGGAATGATAGAGACACGTGGGCTGGTTGGGGCCATTGAGGCTTCCGACGCCATGGTGAAGGCGGCGAAAGTCGTTCTTATCGGCAAGGAGCAAATCGGAAGCGCCTACGTTACCGTGATGGTTCGCGGCGACGTGGGAGCGGTGAATGCGGCGGTTGAAGCAGGCGCCGCGGCGGCCAGGCGCGTTGGGGATCTTATCTCCGCTCACGTGATTCCAATGCCCTACGAGCAGGTCGAAGCCATTCTTCCTACGCCCGCCAGGCCGAGAAAGGACGGCAAGGGACGAAAAGCGAAAGTGGAGGGTAAGGCTTAGCCCTTCAATTGTCCGGAAACGCCGCAATCTCACGCGGGGCACGCGAGGCACGTAGGGATTGACGGCTTCGTTGGAGCAACGTTCGGAATGGCCAGAGCTGAAGTGGATCGGGTGGTTGGCCGCGTTCAGGAGGCTCAACGGGCCTTCGCCCTCTTTTCCCAGGAGCAGGTCGACAAAGTAGTAGATGGGCTGAGAGATGGCTGTTTGCCCAACCTTGAGGGGTGGGCCCGATTGGCCTTTGAGGAGACGGGCTACGGCGTCATAGCCGACAAAACCCTGAAAAATCGTTTCTGCGCCGAAGAGATCTACGATTACATCCGGCCGATGAAGACCGTCGGCTTTATAGCGTCCGACCCGGCCAGGGGTATATACGAGGTTGCGGCCCCGATGGGGGTGGTAGCCGCCGTTATTCCTTCCACCAACCCGACTTCGACGACTATATACAAGATCATGATCGCCCTGAAGGGCCGGAATGGAATCGTGATCTCTCCCCACCCTTCGGCCAGGAATTGCATCCTGGCAGTGGCCGGAGTCCTTCACGACGCTGCCGTATCCGCCGGGGCGCCAAGGGGCATCGTGGGTGTATTGGAGGAAGCCGGCATCGAAGACATCCAGTACCTAATGCGCCACCCGGGGATCAACGTCATCCTCGCGACGGGCGGCAAGGGGCTGGTGAACGCCGCATACTCCTCCGGTAAACCCGCCTACGGCGTCGGGCCCGGCAATGTACCGGCATTCATCGAGCGGACCGCGGTTCTCAGGAAGGCCGCCAGGGACGTAATAGCCGGGAAGAGCTTTGACTGGGGAACGATCTGCGCCAGCGAACAGTCGGTAATCGTAGACTCTCCCATCGCCCTGAAGGCAAAGGAGGAGTTCAGGGATGCCGGGGGTTACTTCGTTGACGATAGGGAGAAGGCGCTCCTTGAAGCCCTGGTGGTGGACAAGAACGGTATTCTAAACCGCGGTATCGTCGGCCGTTCGCCCGGAGTCATCGCCTCGATGGCAGGGTTTTCGGTGCCCGATTCCACGCGAGCCCTTATCGTCCCGGAAGAGGGGGTGGGTCGCGACTACCCCCTTTCGCTTGAAAAACTCTCTCCCATTCTCTCCTACTTCGAGGCCGACGGCTGGGAGGCCGGTTGCTTAAGGTGCATAGAGGTCCTTCGCTACGGCGGGCTGGGCCACACCCTCTGCCTTCACACCATGGACATGGAGGTCATACGCCAGTTCGCCCTCAAAAAACCGGCCTTTCGTATTATTGTCAACTCTTCGGGAACCCACGGCGCCGTGGGTTTATCGACGAACCTGCCCCCCGCGATGACGCTTGGGTGCGGTGCCCTCGGCAACAACATCACCAGTGACAATATTACGCCCCTCCACCTGATCGACCGAAAACGGGTGGCATTCGAGAGTAAACCTATAAGCGGAGAGCAACTCGTATTGCTTCCACCCCTCGCGGAGGCCGATAGCGGCGTCGTGTCTGCGACTCCGCCCAGGACCGGGGAATGCTTCTCCCGGCCGGCGCCGGCCGAAAGGATCGGTAGAGGGAATGTCGCGTCGCCCCTTACCGCTACGGGAAGCGTTCTGGAAAAGAGCGCGCGCCGGTTTCTGAGCCAACGCTTCAGCTCGCCAAGACCGTCGGAAGGCCGTCGAATACACACCGGGACCGGGGCGGGGATTCCAGCCGCCGTTGAAGACGTCGTTGACTTTGTTTGTGAAGAGGACGTGTACGAGGCGCTCAGGGAGGGTCGAAAGATACGCATCCACGCGAGAACCTTGATCACTCCATCGGCCCGGGAACTCGGCGAAGCGCGGGGTGTCTTCAAGCGGGTTTGATCCCAATCCGCGATTAAAAACTTTTGCTCAATCCACCACCTAACCGAGGGCGCGGGAGAAGGCTGGGGTACTGGGCGCCTGCCTGTGCAGTGCACCTGTCTGCGCCTGCGCGCAACGCGGCAGGCAGGCGAATCCCGGTTTAGGTGGTGGATTCAGTATTGCCCCTCCTCTTTTCTTTCGCAGGGCTTTCTCATATACTACGCAGCTTGGGCGGTTAGCTCAGTTGGGAGAGCGCCGCGTTCGCAACGCGGAGGCCGAGGGTTCGAATCCCTTACCGTCCACCAGAAGAAAGAGCCCCACGGAAGTGGGGCTTTTTATTCGACGTTCGTACTTCGGCGACGCAGACAGGTACGGGCAAGGCCCGCCCGAACAGGCAGGCGGGCAAAGCCCGCTGGGGCACATTCTACCCTCGGCGCCTTCCCGGCCTTTGGTCCGAAGGATCCCGATTCCTTGGGGTGCAACGCCACAGGCGCAAAGCCATGGATCGCAGAGCCTTTCCCAGCCGTTCGCATCACCCATCGCGGGATTGGGGTCTTTGCATTCGTACGAAAGTTGTGGTAAAGTATTTGTTCTGTGGGAAATAGGAGAATACAGGACATGGAAAAGCAGACGAAAAAGGCCATCATCGACGATTACAGGAAACATCCATCCGATACGGGATCTCCGGAAGTTCAGATCGCCCTCCTTTCAAATCGGATCAATTCGCTTACCGAACACATGAAGATGCACCGCAAGGATTTCAGCACCCGCCGCGGTTTGCTTATGTTGGTCGGACAGCGTAGAGGGTTGCTCAACTATCTGAAAGAGCAGGACATAGAGCGCTATCGCGTAGTGATCAAGCGCTTGGGCCTGCGAAAATAACTGATCATGCAACCATTTCGGGCAACGCCCTCCTTGATTTGGGGGGGAGGTGTGCGTAAGGATGAGGTGAATGAATGTACCATGAAGAATCGATAGAAATAGAGGTTGGCGGAAGACCGCTGAAGTTTTCCACGGGAAAAGTGGCGAAACAGGCGGATGGCGCTATTTGGGTCCGGTACGGTGATTCGGTGGTACTTGTCACGGCAACCATGGACAAAAAGCCACGCGAAGGATTGGACTTTTTGCCCTTCACCGTTGATTACCGTGAATACACCTTCGCCGTGGGTCGTCTACCGGGTGGTTTCTTTAAGCGGGAAGGCAGACCCACCGACCCGGAAGTGCTGGTATGTCGGATGATAGACCGCCCCCTACGTCCCCTTTTCCCCGAGGGGTTCCACCACGAAACGCAGGTCATTGCCATGGTGCTGTCGTCCGACTACGAGAACGCCGGGGATGTTATGGCCATCAACGGCGCGTCGTGGGCTCTATACTGCTCTCACATACCCTTCACCCGACCCATCGGCGCCGTGAGAATAGGGCTCGTTGGGGGAGAGTACGTCGTAAACCCTTCTATGGATGCGCTTGATGAAAGCCGTTTAAATCTTGTCGTCACCGGTACCGATGAGGCTATCACCATGGTTGAAGCGGGTGCTTCCGAACTCTCCGAAGAGGAGATGATCAAGGCCCTTGTACTCGCCCACGCAGAGATAAAGCGCATTGTTGCCGCGCAGAAGGAGATGTACGGCCGCCTCAATATTAAAAAAAGCGAGGTCGTGGTCAAGACTCCGGACCCGGTGCATTTCGCGGAAATCAAAGAAAAGATAACGGCTCCTTTAAAGGAAGCTATGGCCGTTAAGAACAAGCTCAGGATGTACACAGCCCTGGACAATGTAAAGGAGAATCTCCTGGCGGAATACCCCGAAGACGACGCCGACCGAAAAAAAGAGGCTGCGGAGCTTTACCACGACGTGATGGTAGAGGTCTTCAGATCGACACTGTTGGAGGAGGGACGACGCATTGACGGCCGGCTGCTGGACGAGATAAGGCCGGTATGGGGCGAGGTTGGAGTGCTTCCCCGCACCCACGGTTCAGCCATCTTTACACGGGGAGAGACTCAGGCTCTTGTCAACTGCACGCTGGGAACGGCCTCGGACATCCAGAGACTCTCCGGCCTGCTCGAAGGCCGCCAAAAACACTTCATGCTTCATTACAACTTTCCCCCCTTCTGCGTGGGCGAAGTCAAGTTTCTCCGCGGTCCGGGCAGAAGAGAGATAGGCCACGGCGCACTGGGGGAAAAGGCGCTTCTGCCGGTCATTCCCCCGCAGGAAAAGTTTCCCTACACCATCCGTCTTGCTTCGCAGATACTGGAATCCAACGGCTCCTCGTCCCAGGCGACCATCTGTGGCGGCACCCTTGCACTCCTGGACGCCGGGGTTCCCATAAAAGCGCCCGTGGCCGGTATTGCCATGGGGCTCGTAATGGAGGGTGACAGGTATGCGATTCTCAGCGACATTGCCGGTCTCGAGGACCACTACGGAGACATGGACTTTAAGGTGGCCGGCACTCGGGAAGGCATCACGGCTCTCCAGATGGACATCAAGATCAGCGGAATTTCCTTTGACATCCTGCGCGAAGCTTTAGCGCAGGCCCACAAGGGGAGAATGCACCTGCTGGATTCCATGGCCGAAGTCCTTTCGGATACAAGGCCCGACATCTCTCCCTACGCGCCGAAAATCTACACCATCAACATTCCCAAGAGCAGAATCGGTGAGCTGATCGGCCCCGGAGGCAAGAACGTCAGGGCCATCCAGGAAAACACCGGCGTTGAGATCAACATAGAGGAAGACGGAACCGTTACCATAGCCTCCATCGACAGCGAAAACGCACAGAAGGCACTCGAAATGATTAGCGCCCAGATGGAGGAGCCGGAGCCGGGAAAAGTTTACAAGGGCGTCGTTAAACGCATTGAACCTTATGGTGCCTTCGTAGAGGTTCTACCCGGACAGGATGGCCTCCTGCATATTTCCGAGTTGGACTGGAAACGCGTTGAGAGGGTTGAAGACTACCTCAAACTTGGCGATGAAATCGAAGTCAAGCTCATCGATTTCGAGCGAGGCGGGAAGCTCCGCTTGAGCCACAAGGTTCTTCTGCCTAAACCTGAGGGGTACAAAGAACCCAGGCGACCTCCAAGACGCCCCAGCGACCATGACCGCGATCGCCATCCCCATGGCGACAGGGAACGAAGGCCGCCGCGGCGCGGTTAGAAATTCACAACTTAGCCAAGGATTCACCATCCGTACCGGGATTCGCCCGCGTTGCGCGCAAGCGCGGCCTGCCCACACAGGCGGGCGCGGCGGGATAAGACCGGGAAAATCTACGAAAAACCAAACCACCGGTATGGCACCATGCCGGGGTCTTCGAACCAGGTCGGTGAAAGAGGGGGTTATGCGATTAGGTGGAAACCACCGTATCGCCCACGGGTCTTAGGATTGGTGGTAGTTTTACCCCGACGGCGCGGAGCAGGATCGAAGCGTTCGATCGTACCTCCGAACGCAATTGATAGCCTTTGTCATTATGGCGAGTCTCGGTAAGCATGATTTCGTCGGGTTCGCGCATCCCGATAGGGGGAGGGAGAACCGGTTACCCGGTCCCCCCTCCCTCCGAACCGGACTTGCGGTTCTCC
>CAZIBS010000113.1:0-6150 GCA_964537405.1 uncultured Thermoanaerobaculia bacterium
TGAAAAAAAGAAGGCGCCCTAAACCAGGTTAATCCGCTTAAGTTAGCGCCATTCGTTCGACGGGGCGAAGTTCTGTATCAGGTGCACCTCGATCTTGATTCCCGAATCATTCATGGTCCGCCTCCTTTTTTGCGGTTGAATCCGAATCGGTCCTGTTTGCCTTTTTATCGGGATCGCTTTTATAGAAGTCGCGCGCCCATCTTAGCTGAACAAAGCCATCCGGATGGTCCCACTGGATCAGGTCATCAAGAAACCGAAACCAGCCGAGAGCTTGCCCGTTGGCCTTCAGCAGGCTGACCACGTGACGGAGATGAGCGCCCAGATCGTCGGGGTGGGCGTTGAGGAGCGCGACGAAGCGGGCCTCCATGCTGTCGCTCTTGCTTCGTAGTGGACGAAACGCCGCGCCGATCGAGCGGTGTTCCCGATGTTGCGGGAACGCCCCGAAAAGGGTCGCGGTCAGGTAGTACCAGCGGTCGTTGTACTTATTATCCGGAAGATACGGAACGACGTGCTTATGCACGCGCGCCATCTCGCCCGGTTTCCTGCCCAGGCCGCTTCTCAGCTCGGCAAGCGCGCCCCGGTCCTCCTTGCCCTCCCGGGCAAGGTTGAGCAGGTAGCCGATGAACTTCTTCTGCTTATCATCAAGGCTCATTTCTTCTTCCCTCCTTCATCGGGCATCAGCGCCTTTAACCGTACCAGCAGGGGCGGCAGATCGTCGATGAGGGTCTTCCAGACGCGTACCCAATCCACGCTGTCGTATCCGTGCACGAGGCGGTGGCGCATTCCGATGATGCTCGCCCACGGAATGTCGGCGTTCTCGTTCTGAAACGTTCCGTCCAGGCGGCCCGCGGCCTCACCGAGAATGACGATCTGGCTGAAGATCGCCCACTGAACGGGTTCATTCCTGACGAACCCGGCTTCGCTCAATCCGGAGGAGAGCCTCCCGGCTCTTTCGATGGCCTGAATCATGTCGAAGATGGAAGCATTTGGATCATGGGGCATAGACCACCTCCGCGGAATTGAGGATGGCGTCGCGCCTGATTCGATTGGTGCTGCGCTCGAGGTTTTTCCTGTCCACCAGGTCCACCCTTCGCCCGAGGATCTGCGAAAACTCCTCCTGTGCACGCACAAGGTCCATGAGCGACCATTCTTCACCGGGCCCGAACTCGACCAGGATGTCAATGTCGCTCTCGGGCCGAAGCCCTCCGGTCAGGGCGGAACCGAAGAGTTCCAGGCGGCGGATTTTCCACTTCCGGCACATTTCCAGCATGGCTTCATCGGGAACTTCCATGTCGCCGATTTTCATTTCTTTCTTCCTCCTTTAGATTTTCGTTTTGCCTTGGCCGTTTTCCGTGGCTGAGGCACAAGATCGGCCTCCTTGAAATCGGTGCGAACCCGGGCGACGGCCTGGATCGCGCGGGCGGTCGTTCCAAGAGAGCGGATGCTCTCTTCCAGCGCTTTTTTCGCTTCTTCTTTCACTTGCCCGCGCCAGGCGTTTGTCGCCTTTTGCAAATCGTCTTGTTTCCAGTCGTCGCTCTCGGCGTCCCAATCGTCGGGGAGATTCTCAAGAAGTGTAAAGAAGTGCTTCTCCAGCCGCGCCCAGTAAGCGGGGCGGGGGTCGATGGCCTTGGCTATCTTCGTGACTTCGTCTTTGTCTGGTTGCCGACCATCTGATGACTCCGCCTCGGGCGCAAGATAGAGCTTTGCTATCCTGCGCGTTCGATAGTTGAGCGTGCTCGCCGCGTCTTCGGCGTTTTCCAGCAGTCGGCCAAGGCGCTCGATCAGATTGACGTCGGCGAGCAATGCAACGGGCACCGGCATTCGCTCGTGCCGCCAGAGAAGAAATTTTCCAGCTTTTTTGGGGGCAGAGGCTAATCCGACGATATGCGTCAAGAACTGCTCAGAGGATAAACCGGCCCTTGCCAACAGGTTGAAGCATTCCGGGCGTCGCTCCTTACTACCAGGAGCGGAAATGGTCAAGATGGCATGCGCATCCCGCCATGCGGCCTTGCCGCTGCTCAGAGGCAAGGCCGATATACCTTCCTTTTTCGACGATCGGTACACTTTCATCGGATCACCCGGAGACTTATCGGCGGACCGGCCCTGGGTAAAATACATTTGCGAGATCGTCTGTTTTTCAGTCGGTTGCAACCGAACCAGCCTGCTTTGCCAGGTGAGAAGATCCACTACCCCCATCGAGGAAGTAACCTGCTTATTTTTTCCCGAGAGCCTGTCTCGATACCGATGGGGATCATCCAATTCCCACGGTGGCAGGGAAATATCCTCATTGTGTACCAGGTTGACGGCAAGGGTCCTGAAAAGATCAGTGCCTTGTAGCCAAAGGTTCATACCTCGCAGTGCGATTGCATCCGCCGAATAGGGCAATATCTCGTTTTTTCCGTTAATCGTGGCGTTTCCACTCTTACCGAAGCCGAGCGCAAATGACTGACAGGCGATCAACTGCCTGGCACCTAAGGCCGGGCTCCACTCTGTGGCCACGTCATCAGCGCTATGACTGAAGAGTGTTGCGTTATTGCCGCTTGCGCATTCCGTTGAAAGCCGATTGACGGAAATCGGCGATTTGGTCTCAAGACCTTTCATTTGAAAAAATGGGGCGTTCGCAGAAAAAAGAAAAAACCTTGCTCGCCATTTGTCCGCATACTTGATAATCTTCTTCTTATCGAATGAGCCGCCTTTAAATATGTCTTTCCAATCATTAAAATCCCGCGGGCCGGTATAGGCCCGGTATAAAATCGCAAGCAACAACCTGTGAATGGCCACGGTGACCAGCGGCGAATCGTCGCAAACCTCTTTGAGTTCGTGGGCCTTTATCAACGTGTCGCGGATGCCGTATTCGACTTGCCGGCCGTCAGGGTCGATGCACGGAATCCAGGGTTCGTAGAGCAGGTTGAATTCAGCCATGTTTTTCTCCTTCTTTCTCGATTACGATACCCAGCTTTTCATCGACCGTCAACACGTAATTCCCAACAAGCCCCTGATTCCGTTCGTCCATCCGTAGAAGACGGGCGTGGCGAAGATGAGCATTCTTCGCCCATTCACCGGCTGATTCTCCTTCGTCAAGCAACAACCGGAATATCCCCCTGTGGCTCAGCTTGACCGATTTGTCAAGCAACTTGCGAACATCCGAAACGCCGGGGTCAGCCGCAAGAACCGTGTCCTCCGGCAGCATCACGACCGTGATGGAAGGATCGCCCTCCCGCGTTGCGGCTCTTACGGTCCTGTGAACCTCCGGATCTTCTTCATCGACCAGTTGATCATTGAATGTTTCAATGAGGTCACCCGGGGACCCGGGGCGATCCACCAGGAGCTTGCCGGCCGCCTTTTCGGATTCGTTGCGAGAGCGTTCCATTCGTTCTTTCGCCTCCGCAAGAGTGTTTGACCAGTCGACGTCCGCATCGCTGCATTCCGGTCCATAAACCGCCTCGACCAACGTCTCGATTTCGTTCGGAATTTCGATCCTGTCGCGTTCCCTCAATACCAGCCAGGTCCGCAGGAGAATATAGCGGTCGTAAATGTACTCGATGCTCTTGCCGAACGACTCTGGCGGGGGGCCGGCCGTTTCGGCGTCACAGAGTACGATGAACCGCGGTGTCTCAAGGCCCGCCGGGCGCGGGCGCGGATGGCGGTGGAGCCTGCCGAGGCGTTGGAGCAGCAAGTCAATGGGCGCAATCTCGGAGACCATGAGGTCGAAGTCCAGGTCAAGACTCTGTTCAATGACCTGGGTGGCAACGAGTACGGCACGGAAAGGACGATCCGGATTCAGAAAACGGCCTTCCTCATCTTTCTCCTGTGGATCGAGTTTGCCGAACCTGCGAAGGACTTCCTCTTCGCGCTCCCGCCGCCACATCCGGAGGGTGCGGGCGTGGAAGAGGGAGCACTCGGTGTCCTTCAGGTTGTCTCTCAAGTATTTATAGACTTCGATGGAGCGATTTACCGTGTTGCAGATGACGGCGGCGCAGCCGCCGTTTTGCAGCCGCCCGCCGAGGAGGCCGCTCAAGGACTCCAGGCCGGTTGCACTGAAGCCAAGCTTGAACTCCCGCGGCTTTACGATGGGAACTTCCCGGCAGAGCGGTGCTTTGTTCGCCTGCTCATTGGGGTAGCGGCGCGGCGCGGCCAGGGCGATGCGCGGATAGTGTTTATGCTCCAAATCATCACTACCGGAATAGGCCCTGACAAGCGCTTTTCGTTTTGCTTCCGGAAGCGTCGCGGAAAGGAGGATAACGGTGCAGCCAACTTCCGCCAGCCAGCGTAAAAGCCGTTCGAGTATCGTACTCATGTATGCGTCGTAAGCGTGTACCTCGTCGAAGATCACCACCTTGCCGGCCAGGCCGAATAGCCGCACGAACCAGTGTTTGGTTTGAAGAACGCTCAATAAACTCTGGTCGATAGTGCCGACGCCGAAGGGCGCGAGAAGAGGTCGCTTTTTTGCGGTGAACCAGGATTGAGCTTCCACGTCGCCCTCGTCCCCTATATCCCTTGGCTCAAAATCAGCGATTTCGCCTTCTTTCACTTCCGCCGTTTGCGCGAGCAGAGCGTCGCCGTGGACGAGTTGCAGGTTGAGCTTTCCCTGGTGCCCGCGATGCTTCAGGTAGCCATGGAGAACCCGCCTGAACATCGCGTTGCCGGTAGCCTGGGTCGGCATGGCAACATACATTCCCCGCGCAAAACCCCGGCACATCGCGAGGTCGGCGGCGTAAAGGGCCGCTTCGGTTTTGCCGCTTCCCATGAGCGCCTCGACGATCATGAGATAGGGGGAATTGCGTTCCGACGCCAATTCGATTGCCACCTCCTGGAGTGCGTTGGGAGTGAAATCCCTGAAAACCTCATCGAACCGCGCTTCATCGGCAAAGGTCACGGCCGGCAGCCAACCCAACTTCTCAAGAGCTTTACGCGCCTTCTCTTGCGCATCCTTCCAGTAATTCTCAGGGGTATCCCCAAACCCATTGCCGCGCTCCGCCACACACGGAAAGAAATCCTGGTTCGATCCTATCCAATCCACAATGGAGATGAATCCGGCAAGGATGGGAACGACGGCCGGATCCGTGATTTCGCTTTCATATTTCGTTACATCGTCGAGACCCACCAACCCCATCGCAGCAACGAATTCCCGAAGCAGCTCCTCCCGGGCGACCTTCCAGGAGTTATTCCCGAGGGTATCCCGTCCCATTCGGAGTTCGGCGGAACGGGGAAAAACGCCGTGATGTCCTCCGGCGACCTGGGCAAGGACGGCGGAGGCCTGACAGGAGCCGAGGGCTTCATTCAGGACGTGCGTACTGATAAACCCGTGAGGACGGTTTATATCGTTTTCGGAAAAATTAAGAAAGCCGTCGAGTTGCCGTGATAAATCCGGCACTTTGCCCTGGAACCCCGGACTGGCCTTACCGATATCGTGTGCACCGGACAGGAAGACGACTTGACTTCCCGCCCCGGTTCCGAGTGAACATTCCAGCCTCTTGCGAAGTCCCGACGTTAAGACCTGGTCCCAAACCACTCCCGCAACCGCCGCCACGTCCATCATGTGGAACAGCAATGGATGATAAAGATCCTCATTTGTTTTATCTGTTTTGCCCCAAAGCTTCAGAACCCATTCACTCTCGTTCATCGCCCAATGACTCCTTTAATGCACCCCCGACAAGGTTTTACCCACCATCCCGGGCTTTGATTCTTTCGCGCTCCCGTGGGTAAGGGTTTCATCGTGCGCTCATTTATTGAACCCATCCTCATTTTCGGTCGATTCCCGCCGCCTTTTTTTAATTGTGCACCTTCCGGAGATGTTTTCGCAGCATTCAAACCAACGCGGCTCAAGCCGCTCCGTTCTGGAAGTTTGCTCGATCATTTCTTCATCTCCATAATTCCGGGCCGGGATGCTGCTCCCTCGGGTAAATATAACACCCTTAGAGCCTGTTGCATGAATAGCAAAATCGGCCGTTTTCGCGATCTTCCGTGGGTCGTTTTTTATGGGTTGGTGTTGTTTCGTCGAACCTCGGCCATTCTAGGAAGCCGATTTTCTCTCAAGATTCATGCCAAGCATTCGTGCAACAGCCTCGGAGGTGCGGGAATGACGAAGGGAGGTGCGGGAATGACGAAGGGAGGAGCGGGAATGACGAAGGGAGGAGCGGGAATGACGAA
>CAZIBS010000114.1:0-5994 GCA_964537405.1 uncultured Thermoanaerobaculia bacterium
AGCGCGCGTTGAGGGAGATGGGGAAGTAGAAAAGAGACGGGCGGCACGGGCCGAGGCCGTCTATTCCCCAATCCCCTGACGGGTAAAACGCCATAGGCGCGAAACCGTGGACCGCAGAGTCTTTCCCAACTTTCCGCATCACCCGTCGCAGGATTGGGAGATGTTTCTTTGATTGACTCTTTTGCCGGGCATTGTTAGACTTGAGCGCTTACGATTTGATAAACTTAATCTTTCTTGGAGGAGCAAAATGGCAAACGGTACAAAGGTTTACAAGAACTACATCAACGGAGAGTGGACCACATCCGCGACGGGAAAAACCTTCGAGAACAGGAACCCAGCCGACAAGTCCGACCTCGTCGGGCTCTTCCAGGACAGCGACGAGCGCGACGTGAACGCCGCGGTTGCGGCAGCGAAGGCCGCTTACGGGCACTGGCGACTCGTACCCGCGCCGAAGCGCGGCGAACTCATACTCAAACTCGCTCTGTGGTTGAAGGAGCACAAGGAAGAGCTGGCCCGCGACGCTACGCGGGAGATGGGGAAGATACTCGCCGAAACCCGCGGCGACGTTCAGGAAGGCATTGACATGGGCATCTTCATCGCCGGCGAGGGCCGACGCTTTTACGGTGAGACGACTCCCTCCGAGCTGCCCAATAAGTTCGCCATGTCGCTCCGCCAGCCAATCGGCGTGTGCGGCCTCATAACTCCCTGGAACTTCCCGATGGCCATTCCCACGTGGAAGATGTTTCCCGCGCTTCTCTGCGGTAATACGGTGGTGATCAAACCGGCCACCTTCACTCCCCTCTCCGTCTACAACCTTGTCAAAGGCTGCGGGATCGTGGGCATTCCCAAGGGCGTCGTGAATTTCGTTACCGGCTCCGGCAAGAGGGTCGGCGAACCCCTTTGCAAACACTCCGACGTCAATTTAATCTCCTTCACGGGTTCATCCGCGGTCGGGAGGTTCATTAACTCCGCCTGCGCTCCGGACTTCAAGCGCGTGTGCCTGGAAATGGGCGGCAAGAACGCCATGATCGTCATGGACGACGCCAAGCTCGAACTCGCCGTGGACGGCGCCCTTTGGGGCGCCTTCGGCACCACGGGGCAGCGCTGCACCGCCACCAGCCGCTGCCTCGTCCAGCGCAAGGTCTACGACGAATTTCTCTCCTCCCTGAGTTCACGCGCCAGGAGTCTCAGGGTTGGCAACGGCCTGGACGAATCGATAGAGATGGGCCCCGCCATCGACGCCGAACAGCTCAAGAAGGACCTTGAGTACATCACCATCGGCCAAGAGGAGGGCGCACGCCTGGTTACCGGCGGCAAACGCCTCACCGGCGGCCACTACGACAAGGGGTTCTTCATGGAGCCCACCATCTTCGCCGACGTGAAACCCCCCATGCGAATCGCCCGGGAGGAGATCTTCGGACCGATCCTCTCGGTCATTCCATTCGACACCCTTGAAGAGGCCGTCGACATCGTGAACCAGTCGGAGTACGGCCTTTCCTGCGCCGTATACACGCAGGACGTGAACACGGCTTTTACGGCCATGCGAGACGTCTACACCGGGCTTTTCTACGTAAACGCTCCCACGATCGGCGCCGAAAACCACCTTCCCTTCGGCGGCACCAAGGCTACGGGCAACGGCCACCGCGAGGCCGGTGTTCAGTGCCTGGACATGTTCTCCGAGTGGAAGGCCGTCTACGTTGACTTCTCCGGAAGCCTTCAGCGCGCCCAGATTGACACCGACAATATCGTGAAGGTGGGCGGTTGACGCCGAATCGGAACCAAACAGAGGCACTCCGAAAGCCCGGCTTGCGCCGGGCCTTCTTTCATTTTTCTACCTTGAATTTGTCCGAACCGTGCCTCCACGGTACGCAAGAGTTCCGGGAACATGGCACTTATCTCTTGACGCCGTTTTGTCCGGGTACACGATCCCCGGTCCCTGCGGGACGGGGGCATGTCCCCGCAAAACGGCCGGTATGCTGCAACGATGCCTTTCGACCAACCGAAGTGAGGGAGAAAGGCGCGTCCCGGCCGGATTGGCCCGCCCTGAATCCTCGGTCGGGTGGTGGATTCCGGTTTATCGGGCAGCGGAGCGACGTGCAAAGTAATCGCGCGCGGCCTCCATTACCTTGGGGGCCAACAGGAGGGTGGAGACCATGGTGGGTATCGCCATGAGAGCGTAGACGCCGTCTATCGCGCTTACGGCGGCATCGGCCGATACTACCGCCCCCAGTACGATTAGGGCCACGTAGAAGTAGTTATAGAGAAACTGCCACCTTGCGCCGACCAGAAAACCGAGACACTTCGTCCCGTAGTAGGCATAACTGAACATGGTTGTGGCGCTAAAGAAAACAGCGCAGAGGATAAGGAGGTAGGGCCCGATGCCGGGGATGGCCTTTGCAAATGCGTCCGCGGTCATACCGATGCCTTCGGTGGTTTTGGAGGTCCATACGCCGGTGCTCAAGAGAACCAGTGCCGTACACGTGCACACGATAAGGGTGTCGATAACCGGCCCCAACATAGCTACGAGTCCTTCCCGCACGGGTTCCGCCGTCTTTGCGGCGCCGTGGGCCATGGCCTCGGTGCCGATTCCCGCTTCGTTGCTGAAAGCGGCTCTCCTGATTCCGGTCGTTATCACGGTTCCGAGAAGACCCCCGCCCGCCGCCGTTCCGGTAAAAGCAGCATGAAAGATAAGTGCAAACAGGCCCGGCAGCTCACCGAGGTGCAACGCGAGAATCCACAGGGCGCAGGCTATGTAGATAACGACCATCAAAGGGACGATTCTCGATGCCACCGCACCGATCCGGGTAATGCCTCCGAAGACAACGACGCCCACCCCCACCGCAACTACCAGTCCAGCGAGCGCGTCGAAAGTAACGTGGTTTGTTCCAACCAAACCGGCGGGGACGAAGATAACATCGCGCACTATCTGGACGAGTTGGTTTACCTGGAAGAGTGGGAGACAGCCTATGAGGCCCGCAAGGCTGAAAAAAACGGCTAAAACCTTCCACTTTTTCCCAAGTCCTTCCGTCACCACGTACATTGGTCCCCCCTGGAGGTGGCCCGCACTGTCCCTCCCGCGGAACATGATGGCGAGGGTACAGGTGAAGAACTTGGTGGCGATCCCTACGAAGGCGCTTACCCACATCCAGAAGACCGCGCCAGGCCCGCCGACCTGGACTGCGATGGCGACTCCCGCGATGTTTCCCATGCCGATGGTTCCGGCCAAGGCGCTGGAGAGGGCTTGGTAGTGTGGAATGTCCCCCGCGTCCCCGGGGTCGTCGTACCTGCCCAGCAGTATCCCGATGGCGTGGCCGAAGTGCCGGAAGGGGAGAAAACGGGAGTACAAAAGAAAGAAGGCGCCCCCTCCAACCAGGAGAACGAGGAGCCACGGTCCCCAGGCCATGTTTGCAAAGGCTACGGCCGAATGTTGGAAGGTTTCCCACACAACGTATGCTTTCTCCTAGCTGCCGTGACGTTTTTTTCTCAGGAGCAGCCAACCGTAAACGCCGGCGTTGATGGCAACAACAGCGGCGCCGATCACTAATTGAATCGTGCGGGTCAGACTCGCCGGGTAGACCATGGGAATAAGATACTCCTCCACAAATCCGCCTGAATAGCCGAGACCGCCGGCAGCGACCCTGAAAGTATTTTCGAGTGGAGTAAGGGGGCAAATCCAACCGGTAAACTCTATGAGCGCGCCCCACGAAAAGGCCGGTACGTGGATCCACGCGAGTTTTGGCCATCTCAGGACGAGAAAGCCCCCGGCCACAACAAACAGGATGAATGCAAGGTGAAAGAGGACAACGACGTCGGCAGCGGCGCGGTAGATCACGACACCCCCCCATTCGGGAGATTCCGCCATCCCGGGAACGCCAGCTTTTTACCGTCCCAGTAGGCGGGAAGACCGAAGGGAAGTGTGTACTTTCCCCGGAGGTGGCCGACGGGTAGCTCCGCGACAATGGCTTTATCGGGAGCGATAAGTTCTCGAACCAGCGATTCTACGTCTTCGGCTCTTTCGCCCTTCCCCAGGCCCGTGAACCCTCCCAGGAGCACACCGGCAACCCGGTCGAACCATCCCGCATGGGAAAGGTGGACGAGCATCCGGTCGATCCGGTAAAGGGACTCTCCCACATCTTCGATGAAGAGCCAGCGGCCATCCAGGAGTGGTTCCCACGGCGTCCCCACCAAAACCGATAGAAGACTCAGGCATCCTCCGACCACCGGGAAGGGACCCGCGGGAGACGTTCCCTTTCCGGGGATAGCCCTGGGATGTCCCATAAGAGCGGCCCAGAGTGCATCCATGTCGAAAGCATCCTCCCCGGCTAATTCCTGGACCGATGGTGCGTAGAGACACGCGGCGCCGGTGAGGCGCTGTGCCCAGGCAAAAAGCGCCGTTGCGTCCGAATAACCCGCCAGTATTTTAGGACGTTTCCTGAGACCGCCGGGTGAGAGCCTTCCAAGGAGCCGCGTTACCCCGTACCCGCCACGAGCGAACCACAAGATTCCGGTATCGGCCTCGTCAAGGGCCGACTGTAGGTCATGAATGCGGGCTTCATCCGTCCCGGCCAGATACCCGAAGCGGTCCCTCGTGTGCTCGCCCTCAACAACATCGAAACCTCGGGATTCCAACACCCTCTCTCCGCCGCTAAGATCGGCCGCATTGACCGGACCGGATGGGGCGACTACACGGATTCGTTTGTTAACAGGCCTCGTCTCGTCCATGGAGTAAGTGTAGCAGAAAGTGAAAAAATTGGCGTACCCGGGGCTGGTCCCGCTCCTCGTTTTCCCCGCTTGCGAAGGCTCCCTCCTCGGTCGCCTTCTCGCGGGAAAACTACGGAGTATCCCGCCCTTCTCATCCCCCTCTAAATACGCCCTTTGTGGGATATCTTCGAAGATTTCTCCGCAAAGGATTTCTTCGAAGTAGGGGTGGGAGAGCAGGCGAGCGGAGCCCGAAAGACAATCCCGCAGAGGAAAACCCGCCCTCTCAAGAATTTGGCGTCCCCAGGGGGATTCGAACCCCCGTCGCAGGCGTGAAAGGCCTGTGTCCTAGGCCGGGCTAGACGATGGGGACGCCCATGGTGGGCCGTACTGGATTCGAACCAGTGACTCTCTGCTTAAAAGGCAGATACTCTACCAACTGAGTTAACGGCCCCTCGGCCCAAGGGAATATTAAAGGGATGGCCCACGCAAAGTCAACCCGGCGAATAGCCATAAATCCACCGATTACCCCGTTTGGGGATCGACGGGGCCATCTTTATTTTTACTTCTACAAACCTGTTGCACGAATAGCAAAATCGGCCGTTTCCGAAATTTTCCGCGAGTCATTTTTTATGGGTTAATGCTGCTTCGTCGCATTCTACGACGCCGATTTTTCCCTCAACATTCATACCAGGCATTCGTGCAACAGGCTCAAAATATACTTTTTCGTAAGTAACGACAAGAAGTGCCATGAGTTACGGCAACTCGAGGGCGCAGGCGGGCAAGACCGGCCTGCGCCTCACCCTGTCCCTGGCGCCTTTTCGGTCTTCGATCCGAAGGCCCCAAATCCCTTGATGAGTGAAACGTCATAGGCATGAAACCGTGGACCGCGGAGTCTCTCCAGGTCATTCGCATCAACCGTCGCGGGATTGAGGGTGTACGGCTTGCCCTTTGACGGTGAAATGTGGTACAAATGCGGCTCTGGGGAACGCTTCGGATTGCGCCCGTAGCTCAGCTGGATAGAGCGTCGGCCTTCGAAGCCGCAGGTCCCCCGTTCGAATCGGGGCGGGCGCGCCACTTCTTCCTCCAACATCCGTGATCGGCTTTACTATAAGGGATAGAGTGGAGAGTTGAGGATGTTGAAAGGTGATGGCCGCACGAGGAGGTGAGTGTTCCCCCGGTGCGAGAGTGGCGGAACTGGTAGACGCGCAGGACTTAGGATCCTGTGGGGTAACCCGTGGGGGTTCGAGTCCCCCCTTTCGCACCAGCGGGAGCTTGATGATGGCAGGGCCGTTG
>CAZIBS010000115.1:0-5811 GCA_964537405.1 uncultured Thermoanaerobaculia bacterium
AAAACGGCGGCCAAAATCATACCAGCTCCTTAATAAACCCCGAGGAGAACTCAAGGAGATCCAGCATAGAAACAGATACAAAAAACCTTAAGTTAGCGCCATTCGGTTTAGGTGGTGGATTCAGGGAAAACCTGATTCCGCGATTGAAACACCCGCCGGGGTTTCACCCTACCCTTGACGCCTTCTTGGCCTTTGGCCCGAAGGCCCCCGATCCCTTAATAAGTAAAACGCTGTTTTTTCGGACACCTGAGCCGTTGGGCCTTCCGCGATTATCCGCATCAACCATCGCGGGATTGGGGTCCGTAGGAGCGGCTTCCATCCCCGAATCGTCGTTTTTGCAGGACGAAACGTTTTCAACGTGTAGCGGCCGATGCTTGAATCGGTTGGCCTTTTCCAGGCATTCGAGGTGGCCTTGGAGGCGGCTTCGAACAACCTGCTCAAGGTTGTCGGGCAGCAACTTGCTTTAATCGTCCACCCAGAACTTCTCCAGGTGAACCTGCCCCGGCGTTTTTCGGCTGTGTTCAACGAAGCCTTCCCCAACAAGAATGGGCAGCATGCCTTCTATCATCAGGGGATTGCCGCAAAGAAAAACGTGGGTACTTTCGGGGGAGGGCCGGAAAGCTATCTTTTCCTCCAACTCACCGCTCGACCAGAAGTCGTTTATAAACCCGGCCGCCCCGGACCAAGGAACGTTCTCCTCGCCTGGGTTGCTGATGATGGGCTGGTAACGGAAAGCGGAGGAGAGGCGTTGCATCGTGTTCAGCTCGGCGCGGTAGCCAAGGTCCCAGGAGTGGTTGGCGCCATGAATGACGGCCATGCGCGCATTCTGGAGTTGTGACAGGTGGGTTCTGAGCATGCTCATGTAGGGGGCGAGTCCGGTACCGGTGGCGATGAGCAGGATATTCTGTTTAGGCGGGATCTCATCCATCGTGAACATCCCCACCACCCTGGGGGAAAGCCACAGTTCTCGTCCGGGGTGAAGAGCGAATAGCCTTGGAGTCAGCGCCCCGGAACGCACGAGGGCTATGTAGAACTCGATGTACTCGTTGTCCACGGAGGAGGAAGCCACGGAGTAGGCGCGCCTGATGAGCTTGCCGGGTGGAGGAACCGAGGTCTCCACGTCCGTTAACTCCGCCCTGGGCTCGGAACTCTTTAGCCCTAAAACGGTGTATTGGCCGGCCTTGAAGGGCGGTAGAGCCCATCCCTTAGGCTTGATGCGCAGGATCATGAGATCCGAAGTTACCTCGACCTTCTGTTCTACGACAGCGTTGTATTCCTTCCCGGCCATGGCGAACCCCTTATGGTTGATAGCAAGCCTTAACGCCGCGTCGGCGCTTCCGACTCACCTT
The DNA here is from genome assembly GCA_964537405.1 of uncultured Thermoanaerobaculia bacterium. Taxonomy (GTDB): domain Bacteria; phylum Acidobacteriota; class UBA4820; order UBA4820; family DSQY01; genus CAVRTJ01. The sequence goes on from CAZIBS010000115.1 coordinate 1,350, forward strand.
TGAGCGAAGTATAAACCGGTCTTGCGCCCCGCCGCAATTGTAAACAATGGCCTCATAACCGAGGACGGCGGTAACAACGCGGATAAGCCTTGTCCCACTCTACCCACGTTCCGCCATCCGCCTGGTTCAGGGTCGTTCGAGTAAATATGCGAATCCCATTCCGCCTCCGATACACATGGTGACGATGCCTCTCTTTGCGTCCCTGCGCTCCATTTCGCCGAGAATCTTGCAGGTCAGTACCGCCCCCGTGGCGCCCAGCGGGTGTCCGGTTGCTATGGCGCCGCCGTTGACGTTGGTTTTTGACGGGTCCAGCCCCAGCGCTCTTACGCAGAAAACGGACTGGCTGGCGAAGGCTTCATTGATTTCCACGAGGTCGATGTCGTCGAGGGTCAACCCTGTCTTCTTGAGTAGTTTCGGGACGGCCTTAGCGGGACCGATTCCCATGATCTCCGGCGGGACGCCTGCCACCGTCCAATCCCTGACGTAGGCGATGGGCTCGAGACCCAGCTCGTTGGCCTTTTCTTCGGCCATGACGATGACCGCTCCGGCACCGTCGTTCGTTTGTGAGGAGTTGCCGGCGGTTACCGTACCGATTGGGTCGAAGACCGGCTTCAACTTGGCCAACTTTTCAAGGGTGGTGTCGGCCCTGGGGCCTTCGTCGGTATCGAAGGTGAATTCGCGCCATTCACCGTTGTCCATGGTGCGGACCTGGAGAGGGACTATCTCTTTCCTGAACTTGCCTTCCGCTATGGCCGCAACGGCGCGTTTGTGGGACTGAAGGGCAAAGGCGTCCTGGTCCCTCCTCGTTATTTCGAACTTTTTGGCCACGATTTCGGCCGTGGTGCCCATGGCCGTATAGATGTTGGGATTGACCCCGAAAGTCCCGGGGTCGGCTATCATCTTGTTGCCGCCCAGGGCGACCATGGACATGCTCTCGACTCCGCCGGCGATTACGATGTCGTTGCTTCCGGCCTTTATCGTGTCCGCGGCCCAGGCGATGGCCTGGCTTCCCGAAGAGCAGAAGCGGTTGATGGTGGTGGCTGGAACACTATCCGGAAAACCGGCCATGAGGCCGATTATTCGCGCCACGTTCATGCCCTGTTCGCCCTCCGGCATGGCGCAGCCGAGCATGATGTCGTCAACGTCTTCGGGATCGAGTGACGGCGTTTTCTTCAAGAGCGCCTTCAAAACGGAGGTAGTAAACTCCTCCGGCCGCGTGTCCTTGAGGCTGCCTTTTCTTGCCTTTCCGATAGGCGTTCGCGCTACGGAAACTATCACTGCATTGCGCATTGTCATCATCTCCTAAGGAATTGGCGGGCACCGCCCGTCTCTCCGTTGGTTTCTCCCAGGATTGCCCCGGCTCAGTTCCTCAGCGGCTTGCCCGTCTTGAGCATGTGCTCGATGCGAGCCTGGCTCTTTTCCTCACCGCATAGCGACACGAAGGCTTCGCGTTCAAGGTCGAGAATGGTCTGCTCGTTTACCGGGTTGTGGATGGTGGTATCGCCGCCGGTAAGTATCTTTCCTACGTGCGTGGCTATCTTGACGTCGTGGGCGGTTATCCAGTGGGTTTGCTTCATGTTGTGGAGGAACATCCGCACGGTGGCCAGCCCATCCAGCCCCGGCAGGTTGAAGGTTTTCGGCAACGGCGGCCTGTAACCCTCCTCGTCCATGGCGATAGCCATGCGCTTGGCGGTGTACAGTTGTTGTTCCCTGCTCAGTTCAACCTTGTCCCGGGGGCGGAGGTATTTAAGGTCGCGGGCCTCCTCCGCCGAGGTGGAAACCTTAGCCATGGCTATCGTTTCAAATACCTGCTGGATAAAGGGCATATTCGAAAGGACGGGCTTGTCGATGCCTTCCAGCACCCGTTCCAGAAGGAAGTAGTGCCCGCCGCCGGCCGGCAGGAGCCCGACTCCGACTTCTATGAGTCCTATGTATGTTTCAGCGTTGGCGCAGACACGGTCTCCGCCCATGGTGATCTCCGCGCCGCCTCCGAAGGTAAAACCGAAGGGCGCGGTAACCACGGGAACCTTTGCGTGGCGCAATCCCAACGTCAGCCCCTGGAAGCGGCGAACCATCGCGTGCATTGCGTCCCATTGCTTGTCGCGCGCACCCTCAAGTATCATGGCAAGATTGGCACCCGCGCAGAACTGCGCGGCCTGATGGTGGACGACGAGACCCCGAAAATCCTTCTCCGCTATAGCAATGCTACGTTGAGTTATCTCCATAATCAGGTCGTCGATGGGATTCATGGCGGGTTGACCGGCCGAATGGAACTCCAGACAAGCGATGCCGTCGCCAAGATCGACCAGCGAAGCGCCTTCATTCTCGATAACCGGCGGTTTCTCACGCTTTAAGTCCTTGAGGATGAGGAATGTTTCGGGTTTGGGCACCGGCCTGTATGTTTTGGAAACCGCGTCGTAGAACTCGCGCCCGGCCACGCCGTCGCGGTAGAAAGTTTCGATTCCGGCGCCGATCATCTCCTTTACCCACGGGGCGATCCGGACGCCCTCCTTCTCCATCTTCCCGGCGCTTTCCCGGACGCCCAGAGCGTCCCACGTTTCGAATGGACCCAGTTCCCAGTTGAAGCCCCACCTTATCGCGGTGTCGATGTCAACGATGGTGTCGGCTATTTCACCCAGCCGGTTGGCCGAGTAGGCAAGGGTCTGTTTGATAATCCGCCAGGCGAAGACACCGGCGCGGTCCTCGGCGAAGGCCACCGACTTGATGCGCTCTCCCGGATCGTGGATTCCCTTTGCAGCTTTCAGGGAGGGGTAGTCGTACTTGCGGCGCGGGACGTAGTCGCCTTTCTCCACGTCCAGTACCAGTATTTGCTTCTTACCCATTTCACCCTTCCTGACGGTAGTAAAACCCCTGCCGCTCTTTCGTCCGAGAGCGCCCTTCGCAACCAGGTCGCTAATCACCTTTGGGATTTCGAAGGCCCATCGGGCTTCGTCGTCGGGGCAGCCCTCCTTCAGGGTGTTGACCACGTGGACGAAGGTGTCGAGCCCCACAAGGTCCGCGGTACCTAAGGAGGCGCTCTTGGGGTGGCCCATCGGGGCACCGGTTATGGCGTCCACCTCGTCCACCTTGTAGCCCAGCTCCATCATGGCGTGGATCGTAGCCATCATGGCGAATACACCGATGCGGTTGCCGACGAAGTTGGGAGTGTCCTTGCCGTAAACAATCCCCTTGCCGAGTCGGAAGGTCCCGAAGTCAGAGACGTCCTTGACGATCCGGGGGTCGGTCTCCTTCCCGGCTACGATTTCCAGAAGGTGCATGTACCTCACCGGGTTGAAGAAGTGAGTAACGAGAAAGTTTTTCTTGAACTCATCGGAACGGCCTTCGTTCATCCCCTCTATGGAGAGACCCGAGGTGTTGGAGGAAACGATGGTCCCCGGTCTCACGACCTTCTCAACCATCGCAAAGACCTTCTGCTTGATATCCATGCGCTCTACGACCACTTCGATCACCCAGTCGCATTCCGCGAGCCGCTCCACGTCGTCCTCGAAGTTCCCCACCTCAATGAGAGGCAGGTATCTGTTGGTGTAGATGAGGGGGGGCTTGCTTTTCCTGATATGCTCGATGCCCTTGAGCGCGAACTTGTTACGGAAACGCTTGCCCTCCTTCGTCAGGCCCGCTTTCTCGTCTCCGGCCGTAAACTCCGGAGGAACGATGTCCAGCATTATGCAGGGAATGCCCGCGTTTGCCATGTGCGCCGCGATCCCGGAACCCATGACGCCGGCCCCCAGGATCGCAACCTTTTCGATCCTACTTTTCATCATCGACCTCCTCATATCAAGATAACCGAGCGGCCTCCGGAAGGACTGCGGCGGCGATTCCAACAGTGCCGACTCCCGGTAGGCGCCTACTTACATATCCAGTATCCTACGCTTGGCGCTACTCCACAACCTCAAAATATTATAATGCAATTTCGGACCGGTAGCAACCGACCTGAAGATATGTGATTGTTCACTTGCCAGGCTCAATCAACCGCCGGGAAGAAGAACGGCGGAGCCGGTGAAGTCGAATCCGGTGATGGGATTACTGTAAGCAAATGCGTACCCTTGCAGAAGGCCGGGGATCCATGCGATTTGATTGAAGTGGTCGTTCATGATCAGAAGTGATACGAGCGGATCTACCTCCATTCGTCATTCCCGCTCCTAGTCGCGCTTCGCTTGCGAGGACTACGGCTTGTCGAGAACCTGACGATCCGATTCCGGACGCGCTTCGCTTGCCGGAATGACAGGAAACAGCCGTCATTCCCGCATCCCCTTTCGTCATTCCCGCGAAAGCGGGAATCCACACCCCTATAATCAACGATCCCCCGGCCCGAAACCCGGAAGCCATAACCGGATCCGGCCCCCTTCCAATGCTCCGCAGTTCTCATCCTGCTCTCCCGGGTGTCTCACTCATCTTGAACAGTTCATTTTTGTAAGTCCTTAAGAATCAGTATGATACGAAT
>CAZIBS010000116.1:0-5750 GCA_964537405.1 uncultured Thermoanaerobaculia bacterium
CTCGCAACCTGTAGCTCCTGCCGTCTATCCGGACGACGTGGCAGTGGTGGAGCAGCCGGTCCAGGATGGCCGTCGCAAGCGCGTCGTCCCCGGCAAGCATCTAGTGTAGTGGAACACAATTAGCTAAGACCTTTCCTGGCTTCGTACTGTCTTTGAGCGATGCACGCAGGCGAGGTAAAGAATTGTTTTAGTTTCATCGTCTCTCCAATCTCGGGTTAGTTATTACCATGATAGCCTCCATATAAATATACTAATATAACACTCACCGCAAAGTCAAGTCCTTATATGCCAGTAAACACGCCTTCTCCTGAATGCAGGTATAAATCCTACCCGTATCAGCGATTCCTATAGTGTGGCCTATTCATAGGATATACCCCTAATAGGCGTTGACGCCGACTCTACGCCATGAGATACCCAATCCCAGCCTGTAGGACTATTGCCGCTTTATGAGCGGATCAGCACTGACCTTGTGCACTCAGAAATTAGGGGTGATTAAATCCTATGAAAATCGGTGTACACAGTGAATTTCGGGATGGCAACGTTCCCGCGGGGTTTGAGCAGCTCAGGGTTTTTAAGGAAGCACCGCGGCGGTTGCCGGCCGGTGTAGAGAAGGTACGATTAAGGATCGATACGGCCGGGTACGAACACGAGCTTCTTCAATACTGCGAGCAAGGCAAAAACGAGCGATTTGGCCGAATAGAGTTTGCCGTCGGATGCGACGTGACCCCGGCATTCAAGGCAGCCGTAGCTCTGGTGCCCGAAGCGGAGTGGAAGCCCATCCGGGATGAAGTGGACGGCCTGAAAATCAAGACCGGCCAGGAATGGGCCGAGGTGGTCTTTGTTCCGAACAAAATGTGCAACACCAAAAAAGGTACTTACCGTTTTCTTGCGATCCGGGAGCCTCTTGCCCGGCCCTGCCTACCCGGGATGCAGCCTACACTTCCGTTTCCCACGATGAGCCTCAATAATCGGGCCTACAAGCTTTTCGGGATGGTCAGCAACATGGATTGGGAAGGGGAGACCCTGATTCACTGGCAGAGGCTGAGGTGCGGAGTCAGCGAGCAAGCCCGCTCGGTGATGAAGGGAGACCTTGCCGGAGGGACGCTGCCCTCCGGGAAGTTCGGGGTTAATGCGGCCTGGTGGACAATTATGATCCTTGCGCTGAACCTCAATGAGGCCATGAAGGGCCTGGTGCTGGGGAAGGAGTGGGGAAGCCGTCGCATGAAGGCCGTTCGATTCTCCTTGATCCATATAGCCGGGAGCGTCATGAAACGCGGCGGCCGGTTGTGGATCCGGTCGGCAAAACGCTCGCCGTTGCTTGCCTGGCTTCAGGAAATCCGCGGGCGCATCGCGAGCCCCGGACCCCCGGCGCCGGCGCGAACAATCAGCGCCGCGGGAGTAAAGGATGACCCCATGAAACGCACCCGGGAAAGGTCTGTCAAAAAAGGGGTCCGAAACGCACGAAAAGAGCCCGAAACCATCAAAAGGAGCCTCCAATGACCTGACCTTGTCCACCGCCCGGGAATTAGCGCCAAAACCGGCCAAAAGACGCTTTCTTCCAACCCCGGAAAACTCAGGCGGTGGATTCAGGAAGGCCCCGTCAATTGATTTTCTTCCGGCGGAGGGGTATGCTTTAGCACTTCTTCGGGTTCACCTCCTTAAAGAAGGTAATGACTTAGCGGACGACTGATGATTCTTCACTTAGAGATTCCAATCTTATAGGAGCGGTTCATGGCTCGTACGACGACTTTTTACGGAAGCAGCGTCGGCAAAAAGGTTATCATGGCCGTGACGGGGGGGCTGATGGCCCTGTTCCTCGTTATGCACATGCTGGGCAACCTTCAGGTTTTCGAGCCCGGGCGCCTGGATAAGTACGCCCATTTTCTGAAGAGCACCGGGGAGCTACTCTGGGCTTTCAGGACCGTGATGCTGGTTGCGCTCATCCTGCACGTTATCTTCGCCCTCAGCGTGTACATCACCGACTGGAAGGCGAGGCCCGTGGGTTACAAGATGAAGAAGAACATCAAGACGGGATACGCGGCCCGCACCATGGTAATAACCGGTCCCATCATTCTAGCGTATCTCATCTACCACCTCATGATGTTCACCTGGCTGAGCTTCCCGGGATACGAAGAGGGGACCGTCTTCGCCAACGTAACCTACGCCTTCAGCAACCCGGTTGTTGTGGCGGTTTACATCGTCGCCATGCTGGCCCTGGGCTTTCACCTCTTCCACGGTCTCTGGAGCCTGCTCCAATCCCTGGGAATTAACCACCCCAAGTTCAATAGGTGCCGGCGGATAGTAACCACCATCGTGGCTATCATCATAGCCTTGGGGTTCATCATCGTCCCCCTCGCCGTTATCCTGCGCATCGTTCACTAACTTCGGAGGAATAAGAGATGACGCTGAAATCGAACGTACCCTCCGGTCCCATAGGGCAGCAATGGACCAAGCACCGCTTCGACATGAAGGTGGTGAGTCCCGCCAACAAACGAAAGTACAAGATCATCGTCGTAGGTTCCGGCCTGGCGGGAAGTGGCGCGGCCGCAGCCTTGGGCCAGCTCGGCTACGACGTGGAGTGCTACTGCTACCAGGATAGCGCCCGGCGTGCCCACAGCATCGCCGCCCAGGGAGGTATTAACGCCGCCAAGAACTACCCCAACGACGGCGACTCCATCTTCCGGCTTTTCTACGACACGGTGAAGGGGGGAGACTTCCGCTCCCGTGAGAGCAACGTTTACCGTCTCGCCGAGATAAGCAACGAGATAATCGACCAGTGCGTGGCGCTGGGGGTTCCCTTTGCTCGCGAGTACGGTGGCAGCCTGACAAACCGCTCTTTCGGCGGCGCTCTCGTTTCCCGTACCTTCTACGCTCGGGGCCAGACGGGCCAGCAGCTCCTGCTGGGCGCCTACTCCGCACTTAGCAGGCAGGTAGCGGTAGGCCAGGTCAAGATGTTTCCCCGGATGGAGATGGTGGACCTTGTGGTGGAGGGGGGACGCGCGCGCGGCATCGTTACGCGCAACCTGCTCACCGGCGAGATGAGTTCGCATTCGGCCGATGCGGTGATTCTGGCGACGGGTGGATACGGTAACGTCTATTACCTTTCCACCAATGCCATGGGCTCCAACGTAACGGCGGCCTGGCGCGCCCACAAGCGCGGCGCTTACTTCGCCAATCCTTGTTATATGCAGATCCATCCCACGTGCATCCCGGTTTCGGGAGAGTACCAGTCCAAGCTCACTCTTATTAGTGAATCCCTGAGAAACGACGGGCGAATCTGGGTTCCCAAAAAGAAGGGGGACAACCGCGCACCTGGAGATATCCCCGAAGAGGAGAGGGACTACTACCTGGAAAGGAAGTACCCGGCCTTCGGAAATCTGGTTCCACGAGACGTAGCTTCGCGCAACGCCAAGATGGTCTGCGACGAGGGCAGGGGAGTCGGTCCCACCAAGCTGGGGGTTTACCTTGACATGGGAGAGCCCATAAAGCGACTCGGCGAGGACGTAATCAGGGCGCGCTACGGCAACCTTTTCGAGATGTACGAACGTATAACCGGCGAGGATCCCTACAAGGTTCCCATACGAATCTATCCCGCTTGCCACTACACCATGGGAGGCCTCTGGGTGGACTACAACCTCATGAACAACGTGGAGGGCCTCCACGTGCTGGGAGAGGCTAACTTTTCCGACCACGGCGCCAATCGCCTGGGTGCCAGTGCGATCATGCAGGGCCTGGCGGACGGCTATTTCATTGTTCCCTACACCATAGGAAATTATCTCAGGGGCGTATCGCCCGGCGACCGCCTGCCGGAAGACCACGCTGCCTTCAAGGAAGCCGAGAAGTCAGCCGACGGGAAGATCACCAGGCTTCTTTCCATAAACGGGAACCACACCGCCGACGAGTTCCACAAGGAGTTGGGCCATATCATGTGGAATTACTGCGGAATGTCCCGGAACGAGAAGCGCCTCGAGGAGGGGCTCGCAAAGATTCCGGAATTGAGGGAACGTTTCTGGAAGGACTTGAAGGTAACGGAAGGTCCGAACACGCTGAACCAAGAGCTTGAGAAGGCCGGGCGCGTGGCCGACTTCCTCGAGTTCGCGGAGCTGATATTGATCGACGCGCTGAACAGGGACGAGTCCTGCGGAGGGCACTTCCGCGAGGAGCACCAGACGCCGGAGGGAGAAGCCCTCAGGGACGACGAGAACTTCAGTTACACCGCGGCCTGGGAGTTCAAGGGTGTCGGCGAGGCTCCGGTTCTGCACAAGGAACCGTTGACCTTCGAGTACGTCCACTTCAGCCAGAGGAGCTACAAATGAAGTTAAAGCTGAAAATATGGCGTCAAGTCGGACCGGGCGAAAAAGGTAAGTTGTTCACCTACGTCATGGACGACGTTGACGAAGACATGTCCTTTCTCGAAATGCTGGACGTGTTGAACAAGCGGCTGATTCTAAAGGGTGAGAGGCCGGTGGTCTTCGAACACGATTGCAGGGAGGGTATATGCGGGTGCTGCGGGTTTATGGTCAACGGCATTCCTCACGGGCCTATCGAACTCACCACGGTCTGCCAACTCTACATGCGTCACTTCAAGGACGAAGAGACTATCGTCATGGAACCCTTCCGCTCCAGGGCTTTCCCGGTTGTCAAGGATTTAATGGTGGACAGGAGCGCGCTGGACAAGATCGTACAGGCCGGGGGTTTTGTTTCGGCCAGGATCGGGAGTGCCCCCGACGCCAACGCCATTCCCATCAGTAAGGAAAAGTCTGATCTCGCCATGGATGCGGCGGCCTGCATCGGTTGCGGCGCGTGCGTGGCGGCTTGTCCCAACGGTTCCGCGATGCTCTTCGTGGCCGCCAAGGTGAGTCATCTGGGTCTACTTCCCCAGGGGCAGCCGGAGCGTCGCCAACGCGCCCTCAGGATGGTGGCCAAGATGGATGAGCTGGGTTTCGGCACGTGTTCCAACCACGCCGAGTGCGAGGCGGTATGCCCCAAGGGCGTCAGCATCGACTTTATCGCCCGGCTCAACAGGGATTATATATGGGCCGGAGCCACCGAAAAGATGCAGCCGGTAAAAGAGGTGTAGTGCGGGCATAAAGAGAGGATGGTTGTAATGGACGCCCGGCTTCTTGCCGGGCGTCTCGCGTTTGGCTTCTTTTTTGCTTGTCGTGTCATCTATAGCAACCAATAAGGGCGAATCGTCCGGCAGGGCTTCAAGCAATTCTCGCCTCACCACACCGAAAATCGCATCCTGGTCAAAACGCTCCTTCGAGACTCATCTTGAACAGTTCGTTTTCGTAAGTCCTTGAGTATCAGTATGATACGGAAGCAGAAAGCAGACGTGGCCTGCCTGCGGCAGGCAGGCACCACTCAGGGGCCTTGGTTTCGGGTTGGCAAAAGGGGCGGTTATGCAACCGGATTTAAGTGGCTGTATCGCCCATGGGGCTTAACAGGCTGCTGAAAAACTCTCCATAGGTCGCGTTGCCTGCGCTACGGCCCCGCATGCAAGGCGTCGCGACCTGTCTGCGCCTGCCTGTGTCGGCACGGCAGACAGGTGCGTACACGCACAGGCAGGCGACGTCGATGCGGCTTCCCTCTCCCGGATTCTTTCTCCTTGGTCTTCGCCATTTTGCGCAGGAGGATCCCGCCGGTCACCGGGAAGCCTCTCGCCCCGAATCATCAAAAAACCATCAACCCGTAGGAGGGGCTTACAGCCCCGAATGATCCAAACCAACCATCAATCCGTCCGTAGGAGG
>CAZIBS010000117.1:0-5703 GCA_964537405.1 uncultured Thermoanaerobaculia bacterium
TCTTGCGGACTGACGGTTGGTTTGGATCGTTCGGGGCTGTAAGCCCCTCCCGCGGATTGATGGTTGGTTTGGATCATTCGGGGCTGTAAGCCCCTCCTACGGGTTGATGGTTGGTTTGGATCGTTCGGGGCTGTAAGCCCCTCCTACGGGTTGATGGTTGGTTTGGATCATTCGGGGCTGTAAGCCCCTCCCGCGGGTTGACGGTTGGTCTGGATGATTCGGGGCTGGAAGCCCCTCCTACGGGAAACCCCTCTTGCCGGTTCCCTCCTAATTACCCAAACACCCATTCCCAACTCACCCCTTAACTTTCTTGCTCCTTTACCCTTTTCCCCTTCTCTTCCTTGAATTCAGCGCGCTCTCCTGGTAATTTGAAAGTCTGGAGGTTCAATGAACGAAGCGGTGAAATGTGCTCGTGATTGGGGCGTGGTTGGCGCTGGAGGCGCCGGGTTTCCCACCGCCGTGAAGCTCTCGGCCCGGGCGGACACCTTCCTCGTCAACGCGGCAGAATGCGAGCCGTTGCTCTACAAGGACCAAACCATCCTTGAACACTTTCTACCGGCCTTTATAAAAGGGCTCGCCCTCTGTTCCGCATCGGTCGGCGCGTCGAGGGTCGTAGTTGGGGTAAAGGAGAATCACCACGATCTCATTGAGCGGCTGGAGAAGGACCTGCCGTCTCCCGTCGAAGTGCATCTCCTGAAGGACGCATATCCCTCGGGCGACGAGCACGTCCTCGTCTTCGAGACGACCGGACGGTCCGTTCCCAAAGGCGGGATCCCTATAGACGTCGGAGTCGTGGTCAACAACGTCGAGACGGTGTTTAACATGGGACTCGGCGGACCGGTTACCAGCAAGTTTCTCACCGTGGCGGGCGCCGTGGATGAGGCCGTGACCCTGAGGGCGCCGCTCGGCGTGCCGCTAAGAGCCGTCCTCAAGGCCGTGAATGCTCCCACCGAAGAAATGGCTTTTATCGTTAACGGTCCCATGATGGGAAATATTGTCGAAGATCTCTCCCTGCCGGTCACCAAAACCACCTCCGGGATCCTGGTACTTCCAAGGAACCACTCCCTCGTTGCGAAGAAGAAGCGCACGAAACGGTCCGTCCACAAGATAGCTTACTCCTGCGACCAGTGCGTAAGATGTTCCGATCTCTGCCCCAGAGACCTCCTGGGCCACTTCGTAAAACCGCACAAGGCCATGATATCCATCACTCTGGGCGAAGCCTCTCCGTGGCAGGAGACGGCCCTATATTGTAGCGAATGCGGTCTCTGCACCCTCTACTCCTGTCCGGAGGACCTGGACCCGTTCCGCGTTATGGTCGAAAGCAAGCGAGCGCTGATGGCGGGGGGAGCACGGCCTAAAAAGGAAGATGTAGAGGTTACCGGGCACTTCGAGTACCGGCGGACGCCCACGGGGCTTCTCAAGCGAAGGCTTGACCTCGTGCGCTTCGAACGCCCCCACCGCTATGTTGAGCGCCGGATTAAAGCAAAGAGTCTCAACATTCCACTCAAACAGCACACCGGCGCGACCTCCAAAGCCGTGGTCAAACGCGGCGATAACGTCAAGGCCGACCAACTCATAGCGGATATCCCGGACGGCGCTCTTGGAGCGAAACTCTTCGCCCCCAAGAACGGCCGCGTCTCTGCGGTGGGCCCCGAATCCATCACGCTGGAGGTCTTATGAGCCCACGAATCAACCAAACCGTAGCCGGAAGCGGAAAGACGCGAAATAACCAGCGGCAGCCCCCCGGCCGTCCTTCGCCGCCCCCTTCCAAAACCGGCGCCTCGGAAGCCCTGGGGCTTCTTGAACTAACATCCATCGCCAAGGGAATAGAAGCCACGGACCTCATGTTGAAAGCCGCCCAGGTCGAGCTGATGGTCAGCCGCTCCATTTGCTCCGGCAAATACCTTGTTCTTGTTCGTGGAGACGTGGCCGCGTGTTCGGCATCCGTCGCCGCCGGTGAGAACTGTGGAAGAGAGGCCGTCGCCGATTCCGTCGTTATCCCCAACCTGCACGACGAAATTTTCCCCGCCATCGCCCAATCGGTCGAGGTCGGCGAGGTGAAAGCCCTTGGAATCCTGGAAGCCTACGACGTAACCGGCCTCATCGAGGGCGCAGACGCGGCCGTTAAGGCGGCCGGGGTTCACCTCATCGAGATTCGAATCGCCATGGCCCTCGGCGGCAAGGCATTCTGCATCCTCACGGGGGAAGTGGCGGCCGTTAAGGCGGCCGTCGAAGCCGGAAAATACTCCATCGGAGAAAAGGGTCTGCTCACCAATTGGGCGGTTATTCCGGCTCCGGGTGAGAGGCTGGTCAAAGAACTTCTCGGAGGCAGGCTCGCGTGAGCCCGAAAACCAAACGGGAGAAGTACGATGAATGATTCAAGAGTGACAGCCTTGCCCGGATCCGGCGGGAAAAGGAAGAAACTCCAGCCATACAAAACCTTGTGGACCTTGAAACACCTCGCGCCGGCAGCCCTCATCATTCTCATTCCCGCGGCGTGGGGCGTGCGTTCACTCGCCGATCCTCCCGCCTCCCCGCCCCCGAAGGAGATAACCGGCGTCATCACCGGCAGTGGCTTCACCAGGCAGGTTATCGCCATACCTCCCTGCAAGAGTGACACCGCTCTCGCCGTGCGGGGCGCAAGCCTTATCGCCATCACAAAATCCGACCTCTCTTTCTCCGGCTACTTCACCATGGTTGACCCGTCCCTCTATACCCGAATGAATATTGGATCGAACAAGATCGACTACAACGCGTGGAAGGGAATGGGCGCCGACTACCTCCTTCTTACTTCGCTACACTCCACCGGCGGAAGGCTCACCCTGGAAGTACGGCTCTACGACGTCAACCACGCGGAAATGGTTACCGGCAAGCGCATAAGGGGAGGAGCAAAAGAGTTGCGTTCCCTCGGCCATCACATCTCTTCAGTCGTCCTTGGCTACCTCTTCGGTGCCGGAGCCTTCCCGACGAGCCAGATACTCTTCACATCCCGCATCGGCAACACCGAGGACATCTTCCTCTGCGACTACGACGGCAGCAATATCATCCGCCTCACCGCGATGGGCCAATTGAACGTTACGGCCGACGTAAGCCCCGACGGCAAAGAGATGGTCTTCACCTCCATCCTGAAAGACCGTCAGGAACTCTTTCTTCTGAACCGCCGGGGCAAGAGAACAAAGCTCTACGGCCGGGGAGAAGGGCTGAACTCCAACCCCGCCTTCTCGCACGACGGCAAAAGGATAGCCTTCTGTTCGTCGCGTTCAGGTAACCCGGACATCTGGACCATCGGCGCGGATGGCCGGAATCTGAAGCGCATCACCTTCTCGTGGGCCATAGACACCGCCCCGACCTGGTCGCCGAACGACCAGCAGATTGCCTTTACTTCCGACCGCTCCGGCAGCCCGCAGATTTACGTAATGAACAGGGACGGCACTAACGTGAAGAGGCTCAGCCCCAAGGGCAGCGGTAGGTGCGACCAGCCTAAATGGTCGCCGAGGGGCAACAAGCTCGCCTACGCTACCTTCCGCAACGGCCACTACGACATTGCCATACTGGACTTTAACACCGGCAAGGTCTCCTTCCTCACCAACGGAGAGGGCAACAGCGAGGCGCCTTCCTGGTCTCCGGACGGTCGCTACATCGCCTTTTCCAGCAACCGCACCGGTTCCTACCAGATTTACATCGCAAGACTGGACGGAAGCGGGGTGAAGAGGATTACCAGGCAACCGGACTGCTATTCGCCCTGCTGGTTCAAGGGCTGAGCACCCAGTGCGGAGCCAGCGATGCTGACGCGCCTTTCGCTCGGAAACTACGCACTCGTTGAGACCCTTGACCTCGATCCGGGCAAGGGCCTCTGCCTCCTTACCGGAGAGACCGGCGCCGGAAAATCCATCCTCGTCGGCGCGGTGGCGCTTCTCGCCGGAGGACGCGCCGAGACGGAGATGGTGCGCGAGGGCGCTTCACATACCGTGGTCGAGGGAACCTTTGAACCCACCCGCCACGAAAAGACCGTTGCCGCGCTGCTTCGCGGATGGGCCATTCCCTACGACGGCAAGGTGATCGTACGAAGGGTAATCCACAAATCAGGCCGCAACGTCATTAACGTGAACGGCGCCGCCATAACGCTCGCCCAGCTCCGTGAACTCTCCACCCTTCTCGTAGTAGTCCACGGTCAGAGTCAGGGCCGCCTTCTCCTGAACGAAGACAGCCACCGTAAAATACTCGACGGCCTTCCCTCCGTCGCCCCCAAGGCCGACGCGACGCGACGCGCCTTTCTCTCCCTTGAAAGGCGGCGCTCCCTCCTCCGCACCCTCCGCAAGACGAAGGCCGAACGCGCACGAAGGCTCGATATACTCACCTTTCAACGCCAAGAGATAGACCGCGTCAATCCCTCGCCTGGAGAGGACGACAGCCTGGAGGTGGAAAAGGAGCGACTGCGCAACGCTGAACGCATAGCCGAAGCCTCGGGCGCCCTCTGTTCTCTCCTGAGCGACGACGACGCCTCCGTATCCGTCCGCCTCGCCGAAGGTGCCCGAAGCCTGAACGAACTTTCGCTGATGGATCCAAAGTGGAAAGCGTTCGAAGGCGAACTCTCCACCGCCGCCTCCATCGTCGCCGCCATAGCCTCCGAGGCCGAGAGGGAAACCGCGACCCTGGTCTTCGACCCGCAGGCGCTCGAAGCGACCATGGAGAAACTCGCATCCCTCGACAACCTCAAGCGCAAGTACGGCCCCACGCTCGAAGAGGTGCTGGCCTTCAGGGAAGGACTGGAGAAAGAATACGAAGCCCTGTCCAGCGATGACACCTCAGAAGAGGAGGCGGAGAAAGGGCTTACCGCCGCATTCGGGGAGTACCTCGAACGCGCCTCGGAACTCTACCAGGCCAGGAAAGAAGCCGCCCGCAGCCTCTCCTCATCCGTCAATAAAGCCCTGAAGCCCCTGGCAATGGAAAAAGCGCGTTTCTCCGTTCAAGTGGTTTCCCGCCGGGTCACGACCGCCTCCGAGGCCACGGCTACCGGCAACGAAGAAGTTCGCTTTCTCTTTTCGGCCAACGACGGCGAACCCCTTAAAGCCCTCTCAAAGATCGCCTCCGGGGGTGAATTGAGCCGCACACTCCTCGCCCTGCTAACCACGGCGGACCCCGCAGCCGCTCCCGACACCTTCGTCTTCGACGAGGTTGACGCCGGAATCGGCGGTATGCCCGCCGAGCGCGTCGGCCGCAGCCTCAGGAAACTGGCTGCTTCACACCAGGTTCTCTGCGTAACCCACCTGCCCCAGGTCGCCGCCTTCTCCCACTGGCACGCGCGAGTCCGGAAGGAAACAGCCGGCGGCCGGACAACGATCCGCGTCGAAGCCCTCTCTGAAGCCTCCCGCACGAATGAAATCGCCCGCATGGTCGCCGGCGAGCGCGTCGGTCCCTCCGCCCTTCGGCACGCCAAGGCGCTCATCACCGCCGCGAAAGAATGTAAGATTTAATTCTATTTCCGCATCAAGAGTAAATTTATAATAAGAAATCCTGATTGACTTGGCACTAACGTATAGGTCGATAGCCCGCCCTTCGTCCGCTGTGCGGACAGATGGTCTGCAACTCATCTTGAACAGTTCATTTTAGTAAGTCCTTAAGTATCAGTATGATACGAAAGCAGAAAACAGACGTGGCACCACATTGGGGTGGTATCATTTAATATACAAAAAGGGTGCGTTA
>CAZIBS010000118.1:0-5549 GCA_964537405.1 uncultured Thermoanaerobaculia bacterium
GCTGTAAGCCCCTCCTACGGGATCGGCCCATTGCGGGATGTCGGCGTTGGGTTCCCGACAAGCTGAAATCCTGGCAAGCGAAGCGAGACCAGGACCTGGAATGACGGTTTGGGAGTGCGCCGTCAGATTCCGGACAAGCCGGAATGACGAGCGGGAACGCGGGAATGACGACTGTACGGTGCGGGAATGACGAGCGGGAACGCGGGAACGACGAACCCACTTTTCCGTCATCCCCGAGGCATCGGGGGCGTCGGACGAATCAACGGGCGGGTCAGGATGACATATCTACCTCCGATGGACCGATAAGAAGAAAGCCTCCGCAAGACGCAAACCACCCGGTATACCCGGTAATAGGGCCCTAATCTTTCCCGCCGCGGCTGATTACCAAGTGTAGCGTACGGTGTATGTTACAACCTTTTTGCCGTTGGCGGGTACCTTCACGGGAAAGACGATGGTCCGGCTATCCACCTTCCGGTAATTGTCGCTCTTGGCCCTTATTTCCCAATTGGACCAGCGGTAGAGGACCTCAACCACGCGCACGACAACCGGGTTGTCCTTGTGGTTGCGAAGGGTGATTTTGAAGGATTCGTCGTAGACGTGACCCGATACTACCGCAGTGAACGCGGTCTGCTTTCGCTCGCCCACGATATCGAAGGCATCGCCGAGTTTAACGCGTACGTGTTCACCCCTGGGGGTATGGTCTATGTTGTCTTCGCCAACGAACTGGGCCGACCCGTCGCTGTCTTTCTTGAAGACCCTGATCGTGCCTTTGGGGAGTGGAATGCCCAACCCAGAGGCCTTGTCATTGTCGAAACCCAGGAAAACTCCAACCTTATGGTTGGAAGGCACTCCCAGGTCGCGGTTCCGGCGTGAGCCGTAGTACGAGCCCCGGTAGCCGTGGAGGTTAGCCCCATCATAGACGTAGGTCTTCTTTACCGAAACCGATGGAGAGCTTATCAGTTCGAGTTGTTTGGTTTCGTTGTCGGCTACGCTCGCCGGGCGCTGTAAGGTGTAGAGGTGGTACTCGAAGAGCTTCTTCTCCTTGAACTGCCGGGCGCCGGCATTTTCGGCCCTCCTCATCGTGTAGAGGCGGTTGGGGCGGGGCGCCCGTACCCTATGCACGTTTCCCGCCATGAGTTTAAGAACGGCGTCTTTGAAGCCGATGCCGCTGTGGTTGTCCAAGGTGACCCAGCCCTTGAAACCGACGTGTTTCTCGTCCGGGTCAAGGAGAAGAACATAGTTGGCCTTCCACGAGAGCCCACCCGTCATGTAGGAAAGGGCGATGCGTTGGTTACCGGTCCTACGGCCTCGCAGCAACCAGACTAGTGTAGGCTTCATGATCAGACCCGGCGGGAGTTTATCGAGCATGTATCTGGAAGGATGACCGATGTATATACCCTCCGGCGTCTTGATGACCGCTCGGCCGTCCCGAGCGGAAAGAAGCTTTCCGGTGAAGCTCTTTTCCGTGTTCCCAATCTTCTCGAAGAAGGTAATGGTGTGTCCGAGGCTCTTTTGCAGCACTTTCTTATCGCTGATCAGGTCGTAGGCGTAATTCTGTTCCAGGATGTCCAGCGGAGGCCCCGAGAGCGTTTCCAGGGCAACCGAGGTCGGATCTATCTTGGTCGTAACATTCTCGAAGAGATACTTGAAGACGCCCTTCCTGACTTCTATGTTGCGCTCCTGTCGTACGAGCGCAAGGTCCTGATTGTAGACGGTGATCATGGTCTTGGGAACGGCCGCAAATGCTGAAACGGCAAGTGCCGCCACCGCCAGGGTTGAAAAAGTTCTCTTGCAATGCATCTTGTCCTCCTCATTAAAACCGGTCTTTACAAGAAAAACCAGGGTTGAAAAAATTTACACCACAACATACAAGACCGATGATAGCACCTTTTGGTTCCATAACGCGAGCTGCCCAACAAGCTAAATCGAGATTCGCCTGCCTACCGCGTTGCGCGCAGGCACGACGCAGGCACGGCGGTACAAGGCTCATCTGCGTTGTTGCCGTCGCCCTCGGTCCCCGGTTAGGTGGCGAATTCAGGCGTTACGATCGGCTTGACAACTACCGAACCTAAGCACCATACTTCCTTCCAACCTTCGGGCTGGACGAAAGAGGAGAATGTCGCCGCTCAAGCCATAGAAGAAGAGGCCGCGTTAAGGCCGTATCGTTTGCTCGAAGGGTGGACGAGCATAAAGGTTCCGCCCATGTTGAATGGGGAAGCCGACTTTTATGGTTGGCTCCAACCCCGGTGTTAAAGGAGATTCTCAATGGGAAAACTACATGACGTGCTTGCGGAACAAATACCGGCCATGCGAAAAGACATCAAGGGCTTCATCAAAGAGAACGGTTCGACGGTCATCGGCGAGGTAACCATTGCGCACGCGTACGGCGGAATGCGGGGCCTCAAGGCCATGGTGTGTGACACCTCCGAGGTTCCGCCGGACAAGGGCCTCATCATACGCGGCATTCCCCTCAAAGAGCTAACCGGCAAGATTCCTGAAGAGATCTTCTGGCTGCTTTGTACCGGCAGACTCCCCTCTTCCGAAGAGTTGAAGGACCTCCAGAACGAGCTGAAGGCCCGCGCGAAGAGGATTCCCGACTACGTCTTCAAAGTTATCGACACGATGCCCTCCGACTCCCACCCCATGGCCATGCTCGATACCGGTGTGCTGGTACTGGAACACGAATCGCGGTATCGCAAACGCTACGCCGAGGGTATGACCAAGGACGAGTACTGGGAGCCCACGTTGGAAGACTCCTTGAACATCCTTGCCTGGATTCCCGTAATCGCCGCCTATGTCTACCGCAAAGCCTTTAACAAGGGGGACAGGATACCGGCCGATCCGAACCTCGACTGGGGCGGAAACTACGCGCACATGCTTGGGCTCAAGGATCCCGATGGAGAGTTCAAAGACCTTATGCGTCTCTACCTGACCCTTCACTGCGACCACGAAGGCGGAAACGTGTCGGCCCACACCTGCCACTGCGTCGGCTCGGCTCTTTCCGACGCCTTCTACGCCGTTTCAGCCGGACTCAACGGCCTTGCCGGGCCCCTTCACGGCCTCGCCAACCAGGAATGCCTCAAGTGGATTCTATCAACCATGGAGAAGTTCGGCGGCGTTCCGACGGAAAAGCAACTGGAAACCTATGCGCAGGAGACGCTTAACGCCGGAAAGGTGGTCCCCGGTTACGGCCACGCCGTTCTTCGCATCACCGATCCGCGTTTTGACGCCTTCCATGCCTTCGGCAAGAAGGTCTGCCCGGACGATCCCGTCTACCAGACGGTCTCCCGTGTCTTCAAGGTGGTACCCGACGTTCTCCGCAAGATACAGAAGATCAAGGATCCCTGGCCGAACGTTGACGCCCACTCCGGCGCACTCCTCTACCACTTCGGTTTGAAGGAGTTCAGCTACTACACCGTCCTCTTCTCCGTCTCCCGAACCATGGGCATGTGCTCCCAGCTCATCGTTTCGCGCGGCTGGGGAGAAGCCATCGAGCGGCCCAAGTCAATGCCCACCACGTGGTTCAAAACACAGGCCGCCAGGTAACTCTTTCTTTGCACTAAACACACGGGGCGGGGTTTCGACTCCGCCCTTTTTTTATGCGCGGGTCTGCATGCCGGAACCGTCGTGTCACCTTCGCTCACCCAGGTTCCGTCTTTCCGGTTCCTAATTCCTGGTACACTGGAATTTCGTGATTCGAAGGCTCAGGCGTTTCAATCACGGAACCTGGGTAATAAATGGAGTAGAAAATGTTCGCCATCCTCAAACCCGTTATTGGTGATTCCCTGATAATCACCGGCTTTGTCTTTTCCATGATGCTCCTCGTGGAGTACTTTAACGTTGCAAGCCGCGGTGCGCTGGAAAAACGCCTTAAACACGGAGGGATATGGAGTTACGCCGGGTCGTCTTTTCTGGGCGCCACACCGGGCTGCCTTGGCGCCTTCGCCAACGTGGCTCTATACGTACACCGTCTCATTACCATGGGCGCCCTGGCGGGCTGCATGGTCGCCACCAGCGGCGACGAATCCTTCGTCATGCTTGCTTTGTTCCCGGTTAAAGCTCTCCTTCTCTTCGGCGCCCTCTTTGTCTATGGAATCGTCGTCGGTCTCGTCACGGACCGGGTGTTCAAAAAACCCCTCTTCGGGGGTAAGGAATGCGCCACCGGTCTTGTGGTTCACGATGAACAAGCCGCAGAGGTCAGGCCAAGAATCATGGGTAGGCCCTCCGGGTTCTCACTCGAGAGATCGCTTCTCTGTGGTGGCCTGGGACTCTTCCTGCTCGCCATAGCATTCGGCGCCCTGGGGCCGGAGTCGTGGAACTGGATACGCTGGAGCTTGGTGGCGGTGAGTGCAACCGCCCTATGGATCGTCTTCAGCGTCCCCGACCATTTTCTTGAGGAGCACCTCTACAAGCACGTCGCAAAGGAACACCTTCCGAGGATTTTTCTTTGGATCTTCGGCGTGCTTCTGGTTATCGCCCTCCTTAAAGCCACCGGTTTTCCGCTTGACGCCATTATCAAGAGCCATCCGGCATGGGCGCTCCTCGCGGCGGCCCTTGTGGGAATAATCCCCGAATCCGGCCCCCACCTCGTCTTCGTGACTCTCTTCGCCCAGGGCGCCCTTCCATTATCCGTCCTGGTTACATCTTCCGTCGTTCAGGACGGCCACGGCATGTTGCCCCTCCTCGCCGAATCCAGGCGGGAGTTTCTCAAGGTCAAGGCGATCAACCTCGTCGCCGGCCTTGCCCTCGGTTACGCCATGATGGCCTTCTCATTGTAGCGGATATTCCAGCGGCCGAAGCAGTGTAACTAATTAATATATATGAGGTGAGGGATGCTGTGGGGCATCATAATGTAGCCACTGATAATTCGAGGTTGGGGCTCGACGACCCTTTAACAACATGCTATGGCACTTCCTATGTGTGTAGACACGGCCATCGTAAACGGCAAGCGATACACGAGGCACCTGTTGAGACTGTCCTGCAGGGAGAAGAAGCCGTAACGACGGACGGGGGCGCAGGGGTGCCCTTCCCCCTAAGAATCGTGGAGGGATTGGTTTTCGTAGAAGCGGCACCCCGTGGCCGCCCGGCGCCTTCTTTTCCAACCCTGAGAATTGTATATAGAGCATCTGCCGTCCACTTAAAACAAGACCTGACACAACTCGCCTTGCAGGGTATGCATGCACGGCTAAAAAAACAGGCTGACCGCAGCGTATATTCCTAAAATACTCGTAATTGCCACTACCACGCCTACCGCCACGGAATATCCCCCATGAAGGCGGTACGGTTCGGGCAGGGCCTTGAGCGCCAGCAGGTAGAGGAATCCCAGCACTATCGGCAACAGTGCGGCGTTCATCACCTGTACGGCCACGCTCAGGTTGACCAGGTTGATCCCCGAAAGCGCCATAACGCCACCTATTATCAGCATGGCGGTATAGACCACGTAAAACCACGGGGCCTTGCGAGGCTGGTGTTCGAGAGACCGCTTGTAGCCGCTTACCTCGCCCAACCCCCAGGCAGTCGCAAGGGAAACCACAATCGCCGCCACCAGT
>CAZIBS010000119.1:0-5485 GCA_964537405.1 uncultured Thermoanaerobaculia bacterium
TGGCAGTTTACCTCATTTTGCCTGTGGAAAACACGATCAACTGTTCAAGATGAGCCACGCTTTCCGAAGCAGGGAATTGTAAGAGCCGCCGAAGCCCCCGAAAACCAACCCGTCTTTCCTGATACTGCGTGGGAGTCCGTCCAGAACCTCACGGGCGGATTCCGTCAAAGGTATGTGCCGCACCCGCTTGCTCTTCGAGTTCGCCGCCGTGATAGTGATATAAGCGTTCGGGCCTTGCCTCGGGTCCACGTTCTCCCAGGTGAGGGAAAGCATCTCACGAAGCCTTAATCCAGTATGCAAGGCGAAGATTATCGCTCCCTTAATCCGTGGGTCCGCGTGGTCTAGCAGTGCCGCTTCTTCTTCCTCGGTTAGGAAGCGGTCCCGCCGATTATCAGCCCTGAAGAATTCCACTTTGAGAACAGGATTCACCTTGCAGAGTTCCCACTTGACGCAAAGATTAAACATCCGCCTGAGCCTTGAAAGGTCGTAGTCGGTCATACGCTTTGACACGCCCGCCACGCGTTCGGCCTGATATAGCCCAACGTCCTTCGCCGTTATTCTGTCAATGGTCTTTCCCTTAAAGAACCTTGACGCCCGCCAGCGCTTGATAAGGTAGGCGTCCTGCGTATAGGTGGACGGCCGAAGGATCAATCGTCCGTGTTCAATAAATCGCTTGCAGGCTTCCTTAAACGGCGTGTGAGTCTCTTTCCGCTTATCCATGTAGCGGCCTTCCCATATCTGAGTATGAATCTTCTCAAGGTAAGCTCGGGCCTCTGTCTTCGTCCGGACAATGTGTCGATGGTATTTCCCTTCAAACATCCATGAAACACGCCATCGGCCATCAGGACGCTGTTTCAAGCCGCGTTCGCTCATGTCAACGCTCCGGGCTTTCAAGTGGTGGAAGCCCTTGCAGAAACCGGATAATGTCTTCTCCGAGAATAGCGTATCCCTTCCGCCCTCGCGCCCGGACAGCGCGAAGGTTACCCTTTCGGATGTTTCGGCGGATAGAATCCGGGTGCCGTTGTAGCAACTCCGCCGTTTCCTCTACGGTGTAGACTTTGTCTCTCATGGTCTCAAGGTCAAAAGGCATCCTTACCTCCCATTCATAATATAGGCCCTTGTCCGTTCCATGTCAAGCCCGTTCCGCGTGCGCGCGTAAGTGGTGCCTTATCTATGTCCGATAACTACCGTTATGTCAATAGTCGCAACGCTGAAACGTCCTAGAATCAGGGGTTTCACTTTTCGGCCATTCTGTAAATCTGGAACCTGCATAAACAGGGGGTTCCAGATTCTGAACCAGTCTGTTTTTCTTGGCTCCCGGCTTCCGTTTATCCGGCATTTGGTAAGGCTCCTTTTTTAAGGGCTTAAGGAACCTAACCTCTTGAGCCCTAAGAACCCCCGTGCTCCCAGGTAACACGCTACAACCTGTTCATTTGAAGCGGGAGCGTTGGGTTACCCTCAATTTGTCCCCCCCTCAAGTTCCACTCGCCGGGCTTTCGCTTGGGCGATTAACTCAAGTTCCGGGAGCCGGTCAATTTCTTCCCGCAAGGCTTCGCTTTCTTCGTCCAAGGGGCCAAATAAGCTTTTGGTGTCCCCTATGGCGGATTGTCCACCCTGCAAGCCTTTGAGGGTGGTATTCTCACCCAAGGGGACAAGAACCCTTTTGTTAGCCCCTTCGGGGGATGGGGTGTCCTCTTCAGGAAGCTCCCATTTCCAACCTCCTCTAAAACCGTCCTTGGAAGTCCGTCCCTTGAGTTTCTTTAGAGCGCGCCGAAGAGTCCGCCTCGATTCCCCCGTTTGCTTCTCAAAACGCCGTTGAAGTTCTCCCGCGTCTTGGGGCCCGTCCTGAAGTGCGTCCGTGAGCCAGGCCATCGCGTCGGATTGGTCTTCGCCCTCTGTGTCGCCGCCGAGTATGTCGCCGGGTTGAATGTCAACGGATCCGGTCCACCGAAACGCGCCGTCTTCAATTGTGAAGCCCAGGGACTCGCCTTGTTTCCCAAGAGAGTTTTTTGCCTGTACCATCGCGGACTGCCCTTCCTGAGTCTTCCCCAGCATAAGAACGCTTCGGGCCGTCGCCACGAGGTCAATGCTTCCCAGGCCCCTGTACAGAGCCCTATCCCGCTTCCCTTTGGTCAAGTGCTGAATCAGTAGAACGGCCGTTCCTGAGTCCTCTGCCAGTCTTACCAGCGGGCCAAGCCGGGCGCGTGTCTGGTTTGAGCGGTTGATGTCCACGTCACCGCCCAGCCAAGCCGAAAGCGGGTCAAGTACCAGGAGAGCCGGACGGTGTTTTTTTATCGCTCCGGATAGATACTCAATCCCGTTTGCCAGTGTAACGGGTGACGCGGTTCCATCATCTTCACGGCTCCCCTCGAAGGAAATAACCTTATCAAGGTCCGCGTCCATCCGTTCAAGCCGTGGTCGTATGGTATCGCCCAGCCCATCTTCAAGAGTTCCGAAAAGAGCCGTCTTCCCTGCGCGTGATAGTCGGGCGCACAACTCTAAGGCCGCAAAGGTCTTTCCGCTTCCAGGGTCGCCCTGAAGTAGAGTCACCTTCCCGTTGGGAATGTACGGTTCCCAAAGCCAGGTTACCTCTTCGGGTTCTATGTCTGAGAGTTTCCGCGTCGCCGCGCCGAAGGGTTCCGGCAAGTCGCTCAACATCGCGCCCAACTTGTCGTCGTGGAGCCGGTGAAGATTATCCACGTCGCCGGAAGGCCCAACGCTTGACGGAAGCTCAAGGATAACTGCGTCAAGTCCGGCCTTTGTCATAACGTCATGGACCTTTTGAGCGCCCTTCTTCCCGGCCGCGTCCCGGTCGTAGACAATCGCGTAACGGTTGAACCGTGATTCTTTCAACGTGTTGAGAGTTCCGTCGTTAGGCGTTGCGTTTTCCCCAAGAAAGCACACCGCCGGAACGTGTTCTTGGACGCAAGCCCAAACGGAAGGCTCTCCGTTGACAAGAAAAAGGGTGTCGCTCTCGCACTTGAGAGCAGCGTCAAGCCCATAAGCGTAAGACTTCCCGCCCTTTTCAGCCCACCCGTACTTCGGCTTTTTCCCGTCCAGGTACTTCACACGGTCAATTCCGGTTGTCGTTGGATACCGAAGACAAGGCCGCCCGTTGAGAGTGTTTCCCTTGACGCCGAAGTATTTTTCCAGCCATGGCCTCTCTAGCCCTCTACGGGTACAGAACGAAGCGAAGTCTTTCTCCACGGGTGAATCTATAGGCCCGGGTTGTTTCGTCGTTCTGTGAGGCTCCGGGCGCTCCTCGAACAAACCAGTCATTGACAGGCCGAGGGCATTCGCCACGTCCTCCGTGGGACATCCGGCGAAACAATGAAGAAGTACCTTGCCCGCCTCCCCCTCACTGATTGAGAGGGAGGGGTTGCGGTCGTCGTGGGCCGGGCAAAGAGCCATCCAGGAGGAACCATTACGCAGGGGTTTGCGATTCATGTCCGTCAACCGGTCGAGTACCGTCTCAACCCGCCTCATTGAATAGCCCTCCCTGACCAGGTGTTTGAATACCCCTCTCGCGTGGGGCGTGTGCCGTGGGAGCGTTTTTTGGGGGGGTAACCTGCTTCCGGGTATGGTTGTATAGGTCGGGGTCGGACTTGCCCGAAAAACGCCCGTAGGCGCTCCACGGGTAGAGAGGGCAACCTTCAACCGCGCAATCCATCCGGCCGTCAAAGTAATCACCCATACACTCCGCGCACTTTGCCAAAATAGACTGTCCACGGGTAAGCGCCTTCCCTTCGTGGTAATGGGTCAGATACGCACTACCGCGCCCGCTCATGCCAGGCCACGCTTTCCGTAAGGGTCCGGCTCTTGCTCAACCGGCGTGAAGCCGCTCGCGATAAGCTTTTCGAGGTCGCTTTGACGAAAACGTAACCTCTTCCCCAAGCGAACGACGGGTAACTGTCGCCGTGCTACGCTCGCATACACCCCGCCGGGCGTAAGCTTCAGGAGCCTCGCCGCTTCCTTAACGTTAAGTAGTGAATCCATTCTTCACCTCCTCTTAGGTTGGGCCTCGGTTGTCGAAGCCTCTACCCTATTCCTGTAAGAATCAGGAGACATAGAAACAAGAAGGACGTGAAACGCAAGCAGGGGGGTACTTGCGGGGATTGTGCTATTTCGTCGTTATAGCATACAAGAACGTCGTAATAGCAAGCGGGCCTTTATTACTTTTTTAATCGTGTTCGGAGTAATGGTAAGCGGTTGCCCGCGATACGTGACAACGAGAATGAAGTCATGGAAAACGTTGTGGCGCTTCCCTCGCTTTGCCGGAAGTTCAAAGCCTTCCCCATTATTGTCCTGGTAGGCGATTACAAGGTCGTAACCCTCGAATCTGTGCGTTCTCGGCGTGTTAGAGTGCTTCGATTGTTCTCCGAACCCATTCCTCAGCCAAGCTACAAAGCCATGATAGGCGACCTTGATATTAGCCTCAGATGGTCTCCGTGCTGTGCCCTTGTTTTTCATATCCAGCAAAAACCCGACGACGCGGGTTTCAAGCGCCTTCTTGTCTTTTCGGGCTTTACGCGCGTCAAGAATTCTTTTCGCTCGCTCCAATTCCCGTGTTTTCTCGGCCGTTCCCGGCGGTTCGGGATATCTCCCCGTCGTTCTCATGTCTCCAAGGGTGTTCAATAAGGTCTGTATCACTTCCAGCAAGGCGTCTTGTGGGCTCTTTGACTTTATGGCGTCCGTAAACGTTTCCCTAGGATTGATAAGGCCCATGAAGTCTTGCCAACAACATTCAACCTGAGGCTCCCCGTCGGTTTCTTGTGCGCATTTCATCGCAACTGCGATCAAGTTTCCACTGATCGTTTGAATCCCCAAGAGTGGATTTTCGAAAGAGTATGCTGTCTTTTCTTTTTTCTTAACCATTTCCGGCGCTCCTTCCGGTCTCCGAAAAAGAGGGGTCAGGGGCGGGGCGGTCGGAGCGCCGCCCTCGGTCCGGTCATGAATCGAACCGTTGCCCCTTGCGCTTAGATTTTAACCGCGTAGGAATGTCTTAGCAAGCCCTTTTTCTTCCTCGGAGCGCTCCGGGTGCGCCGCCCATTCCCGGACAAGTTCCGCCGCCGGTGTGCCGTCCACAAGGTCGCCGGGGCCATAAGCCACGTCGTCAATCACAAGGACCGGGATTCCGTAAGATGATTCCGCTCGTTCGGTTGTTAATTCCATCTTCGTACCTCCTGAGAAAGTTCCCGGCCGGGTGCCGGGTGCCTGTGGAAAACTTCCGTGAATCGGTGCAATTTTAGTGCAACAAAAGTGCAACTTTGAAAGCGGGAAGCCGTCAATTCCTGTAGAATGGCGTAGAAATTGCGGGGTAAAAAAAGGGGTATAGAACACAAGCCCAAAACGCTGTACCGCCCACCCTGCGAAGGCCTCACAAATACACCTCTTACACGCTTGGAAAGCGTGTGTACCGCAAGGTACCGGGGGTTCGAATCCCCCTCTCTCCGCCAACTTCTTGAGAGGGCGGGGTTTCCCCTCC
>CAZIBS010000120.1:0-5479 GCA_964537405.1 uncultured Thermoanaerobaculia bacterium
AGGGAAGGGCGAAGGAAAAGGCAAAACCACGATTCCGGACGCGCTTCGCTTGCCGTCATTCTAGGTCCTGGTCTCGCTGCGCTTGCGAGGATTTCAGCTTGTCCGGAATCAGACGGAAAATCAAATTCATTCACAGGGAGGAAAAAGAGGATGGGAGGGAAGGGCGAAGGAAAAGGCAAAACCATCCATCAACCCGTAGGAGGGGCATCTTGCCCCGAATGGATGGTTACGGCAAAACCACCCAGACCACGCGTCATTCCGGCTCCTGGTCGCGCTACGCTTGCCAGGACTTCGGCTTGTCCGGAATCCGACGGCAGGCTCGCAAAAGACTTCTTTTGCTATATTGCAAGATGTGACCCCGTGTTTCCCCTGGAGCTGCAAGCGCTCATCAAGTCCGCCGGGATGATTCTTCCCACTCACATCGGGAACTCAGGCGTGGTTGTGTCCACTAGGAAGAAACCCGGCCATGACGGGGTAACTCGTTAATCCCCAACGTATTGCGAACCCTGTACCATCCGTTTTTACCTGGAATATGCGCTAAAATGACGACCGGGAGACAGAATTAACGCTTGCGGCTATTCAGCCGCGCCATGGTTTTGTAGCGCTGAGCGTCCAGGAGCACCCGCTCGGTGTACTTACGAGTCTCATTGTAGGGAATCATGGCCACGAACTGCGCCTGGTCCTTGGGCCTGAAGACCTTCATCCATGTCCTCACGGCCCTCTCTCCGGCGTTGTAGGCCGCAACGCCTTCGGCCTTCCGGAACCGTTTTACCAAGCCGGCGAGGTAATGAATTCCCAGGCGAAGGTTGATATCCGGCGATAGCAGATCTTTGGGCGACGGGGATGCGAGCTTGAGTTCCCCGGCGGTGCGTGCGGCGGTCGCCGGCATGAGCTGCATCAATCCACGGGCGCCGCTTCGCGAAAGGGCGCCGGGATCGAAGTCGCTCTCCCTGCGAATGACCGCGAGCGCCAACGACGGAGCCAGACCCTCCTCTTTGCAGAGGTTTTTTACCTTTTTCAGATAGAGCGCGACGTAGACGGCCCTGAGGAGGTTTTCAGGGGGGCGCACCAGCAAGAGCGCGTCTCCGAAGGCGCCCTTGGTAACGCTTTCCGCAAGGCCTATACGGCCGGAACGGGCGTATAGGCCCGCCATTGTAAGGGCCGCGGACCTTTCCCTCGCGTGGCGGCGAAACCACGGCAGCAACTCCTCGGCGGCGGCGGCGTCCAGGCCGCATAGGGCCAACCTTCTGGAAAGGGATGTTCGGCGTCCGTGCATGGATAGGGGCCAAGGCGTCGCTTCCGCCGATGGATGTGCGCCCAGGGAAGGCGCGTACACTTTCTGTCCGGCAAGCCACGTCACGGCCTCTTCGGCCCAGTAGCCCGCAGGTTTGACCGCCAGCTTTTCCATGGCACCGATGGCCCTCTTTTTTGCTCCCGATCGGAAAAAGCAACGGGCGGCCCAGTAGCGGCACGAAGCACCGAGTTCCGAACTCCTTGCCGCACTGCTCGCCGCCGTGAAGGATATGCCCGCCCTTCTGTATTTTCCCGCTTGGAACAGGCACCAGGCCCGCATTGAGAGAACCCGGCCCTTGCTCACCTTCCCCCGCAAGGGAAGCCCGGCAAGGCGGTCAAAGGTCTTCAGGGCTTCGCCGAAGCGTCCGGAAATGTACGCCGAAACTCCCATGACGTAGAGCGCTTCTCTTCGCATATCGTTGCCGGCGTCTTTGCAGGCAAGTATTTTATCGGCAAGGCGAAGGACCTCTTTGTGCTTTCCATACCTAACACAACTCCAAGCCGCCTTCAGCAGGGCCGACGCCGTCTTCTTGGTGTACCCGAAGTGGATGGCCATGGCCTCCGCTTCGGCGACCGTCCGGTCGTTCTTCCTGAGTGCGTAGAGACACGCGACGCGTTCGTAGGCCAACTCCTCCGCCTCTTCTCCGGACACCTTTGCTTTGGACAGGGAATTAAGGACCCCCATGGCGTCGAGAAGCCTGCCTCCCCTAAGACATCGCTTCGCGAAGATAAGGGATGCCTTAACCGTGAGGGGCTTGATTTTTTTATGACTGCGTTTCGCCAACCGTAACATGGCCATACCGGCCGCGTGGCCGAAGGGTGAACCGGTTCGTTTGAAGTACACTTTTTTGTAGATACGGAGGGCTTCGCGTTTCCTGCCCGACGCCTCAAGTGCCCGCGCCCATAGGTACCAGGCCTCTTCCGCCCGGCTCCCGGGCGGTTTCGTAGCAAGGTAGCGTTTCCAGCTTTCGGCTTCGGCTCCGTGAAGTCCCAGTTTCCTGCAGACCAGCGCCCTGAGACGCAACGCCCTCCTTCTAAATCCCCTGTGGGTTCTACCGGCCATAAGGTGGTCCAGCCACGCCTTCGCAGTCCTGTTCTTTCCCTCTTCGTGGAGACAGGAAGCCAACTGGAGGATGGCGTAGGGCCGGAGTTTTCCCCTCTTACGCGCTGCATTTCCAAGGAGCGCCTCAGCCCGCTTCAATTTTCCCCGGGTAAGGAGGATTCGGCCATAGGCGAGAGCCGCGTCCGCGGGTCCGCGCCCCTTTGTCGTCTCCCATAGCGCCTTGAAGACGGCTTCGGCCCGGTTCACCTTCCCCTCGTTCCTGAGTTCGGCGCCGAGCGTCAGCGAAGGAGGAGGCGTTTTGACCACGACGGCCATCAGGCTCGTTGGAAGGAGAAATAGCGACAGGACAAAAAGAAAGCTCCCCCGTGAGAAGGTGCGTATCGTTCTCCTCACGGTGAGCTGATTTCTCTGGTTGAAGCCTTTGTTCTTGCTATGGCGTCACCTCACAGGGACACGTCGTAGACGGAACGCTCCCCGCTTTTGATCGCCACCGCCTCGGCGAGCACGTTTGGCACGCCACGGTGGGTGAAGTGGATGGCCGCCTGAACCTTGTTGTGATAGAAACGTGCTTCGCCGTTGTCATTAAGGAAGAGGTGGTAGGCCTTCTTGTCGCTGCTGTCGATCTCCTTTTCCCTGAGGATGCGCCCAAGCTTCTTTTTTGCAACCACAGCCTGTTCGAGAAGAAGGCCGCCGGCCACCACGTGGCCCATCATGTCGAGGATGAAAACGGCGTTTGGGAGCAGGATTAGCGGGGCATCCATCCTGCCGGCAAGGTCTTCCAATATCTTCGACAGCTCATTGAGCGCGGATTTAAGGTGCATGGCGCCGGCCCCGAGGTCGATGTCGGTAATCTGTTCCCGGACCGTCTCCCCGACTCTTCCCAGCATGGCCTTTAACGGCTTGCCGTCCTGCATGCGGAACTTCCTGAAGACCAGGTCCAGGGCTTGGATGCAGTTGGTGCCTTCATATATTGGAGCGATCCTCGCATCCCTGAGATACTGCTCCACCGGGTAATCCATCGTGTAGCCATAGCCTCCGAAACACTGCAATGCCCAGTCTACGGACCGGTAGCCCCAATCGGTACACCATCCCTTGCAGATGGGCGTCAACAGTTCGATGGTCCCCTGGTAGCGGTCGCGTTCCGCGCCCCGGGTTATCTTGGCCATGTCCATGCACCAGGCCGTATAGGAGAGCAGCGCCCGCATGGCGTAAACGTAGGAGAGTTGGGATAGCAACATCCTTCGAACATCGGGGTGCTCGACGATGGCAACCTGCGGACCATCGGGCGTGCGGTCCCTGTAGTGTTTGCCCTGGATGCGCTCGTGGGAGTACGCCAGTGCGTGCTGGTAGGCAGTTGAGGCGATGGCCATGTTCTGCAGGCCCACCTCGTAGCGGGCGGCGTTCATCATGTGGAACATGAGCGACATACCCTTGCACTCCTCGCCCAGCAGGTACCCCTCGCAGCCGTCGTTGGCGCCGAAGACCATACTGCAGGTAGGAGATCCGTGAATACCCAGCTTGTGCTCAATGTTGCCGACCCTGACGTCGTTTTCCCCGGTGATGGCTCCGTCGCCGTTTACGCGGAACTTGGGAACGACGAAGAGGCTTAAACCCTTCGTTCCCGGAGGCGCCTCGGGAGTACGCGCAAGAACGGCGTGGATGATATTTGGCGTGAGGTCATGGTCTCCACTGGTGATGAAAAGCTTCTCTCCCGAAATCTTGTACCTTCCACTTTCCAGCTTGACGGCCTTGGTCTTGCTGGCGCCGACGTCGCTGCCCGCGCCGGATTCCGTAAGGCACATCGTGCCGCCCCATTTTCCCGTGTAGAGTTTCTCGCAGAAGAGATTCTTGATCTCTTCGCTTCCGAAGGTCTCAATTAGGTGCCCGGTGCCGCGACCAAGGATCAGGGTAAGGCCGAGGGATGTATTGGCGCCCATGATGAACTCGTTAATCGCCGTTCCGACGCATTCGGGCAGCCCCATACCGCCAAAGGTGTCATCCGCGGAAGCGCCTATCCAACCGGCTTCAGCGACCATGTGATAGGCTTTCCGGTAACACTCCGGCATGATCACCTTGCCGTCTTCGAAACGCGCTCCTACCCTGTCGCCCTCCTCGTTGGTCGGCGCCAACTCTCCCTGGGCCAACTTGAGGGCCTCATCGAGGATCATTTGAAGGTCCGCCCTTTCGTAAATGCCGTAGCGTTCGGAATTCAAAAGCTTGTCCAGCGGCAGCCACTCGAAAAGGTTGAATCCGACGTCCCGCATTTCATCAAGATATTCCATCTGCAACGCCTCCTCTTATTACGCGAATGACCGCCAACCGGTCTCCTGAAAAGGTTTTCGTTGAAGCGCCCTCCACTTCGGCAGGAGCAATTATGACCCCACAGCGCTTACCTCCGCAACCCTATTGTAGGGCAAGCGAGAGAGTAAGTAAACACTCACCCCTAATTCCGCGCTGGGTGTGAAAGAAGTGCCCCGGCGGAGTTGAACGAATACCCCGTACGCGCTCTCACTGATTCGTAAAAGAAGCTGATGCCCGGTCCTTACAACTAATATTAAAAGGAGGTATTACTTTTCGTCGAATAGCACGGCACACGGTCGGCGGAAGCGCGACCAGCGCTCTTTCCCGTCATCCCCGGGACACCGGGGATCCAGTGTGGATTCCCGCTTTCGCGGGAATGACGGATAGGGGAGCGGGAACGACGGGTGTTCCCTGTCATTCCGGCAAGCGAAGCGCGTCCGGAATCGGATCGTAAGGTTCCGGACAGGCGGAATGACGGCTTTTTTCTGTCATTCCGGCAAGCGAAGCGCGTCCGGAATCGGAATGATGGTTTGGGGATGCGCCGCCGGATTCCCGCCTTCGCGGGACTGACGAAGAGGAGTGCGGGAATGACGAAAGGGAGGTGCGGGGATGACGAACGATTGGTCCGGAGAAAGGGGTCAACGTTTCTTTCGTGATGGTCAATTTGAAGGGTAGGACGTTTTTTCGTATCATCATCTCACCTTGCAGGTGAATCGCAAGTTCTTTTCGACAACCAGTATTTTACCATATCCTACAAGGTATTCCTATGCCCATAATTCACCACCTGCACCGAATGGCGCTAACTTAAGGTTTTTTGTATCT
>CAZIBS010000121.1:0-5464 GCA_964537405.1 uncultured Thermoanaerobaculia bacterium
CGTATCATACTGATTCTTAAGGACTTACAAAAATGAACTGTTCAAGATGAGTCAGGGCTGCGCAGCGTTCGCGGGGCTCTCCATGAAACGGGGGCCCAGCGCTTTGAAATCGATCGCATCTTGGGCTATTCTCCTCTTTGGACGTCAAATGCCAACTCCGGGCGGGAACTCGGGAATCTGATGGAGTAGGCAACAACCAGCATCATTCTCCGAGCCTCCGCTCCTACGTCGAAAGATATGGGGCATGGCCGATAGGGTTGGACGGGAAACCATCCAGCCTCCCGTACTTGGAAAGGAGAATACATTGACCGTAGCGCTGGAACTTCATTCTTTACATCGTGCAAAGAAGCCGCTTCAGGACGGCTTCGACAGGAAGCTCAACTACCTCAGGCTGGCCGTTACCGACAGGTGTGACCTGCGGTGTGTCTACTGCATGCCACCCGAGGGAATCATCTCAACTTCGCACGATGCAATCCTCCGATACGAAGAGATTCATAGACTTATCCGGCTTTTCCGGTCGATGGGAATCAACAAGCTGCGCATCACCGGTGGAGAACCCTTTGTGCGCAAGGGATTCATGGAGTTTATCGAAGAACTTGCGGTGGGGTTCCCGCTTTTGGAGACCTTTATTACAACGAACGGCGTGGCCGCGGCGCCTTTTCTTCAGCGGCTCAAAGAACTGGGAATAGGCGGTATAAACCTCAGCATGGACGCTCTTTCTCCCGGACGATACGGGAGCATCGCAAGACGGGATTCTTTCAGCGCCGCCTGGAAGTCATTAACCCTGGCTCTTGCGCTGGAACTTAACCTTAAAATAAACGTGGTGGTGATCAGGAACACCAACGAACAGGAAATTCCAGGATTTATCGAACTGGCCAGGAATCACTCCATTTCCGTCAGGTTCATTGAGCAGATGCCGTTCAATGGGAGCGGGTTTCCTGCACACCCTCCAGTTTCAGCCGAAGAGATAACGCACATACTCGAAAGTTTGGTCTGTAAACCCATGAGCTGGAAGCGGTCGGGGACTGCACTTGAGGCCGACCCCGACGGGTTTCGAGGTTCTCTGGGGGTTATCCCCGCTTCAACCAGAAGTTTCTGCGGCGCCTGCAACCGCATTCGAATAACGTCTACCGGCGGTCTTCAAACGTGCCTCTACGGTGGAGAGGCGTTGAACCTGAAGGAACTTATTCGCTCAGGAGCGAGCGATAAAGAGTTGGAACAGGCGGTTCGCTCCGCCATACACAATAAGGTTGGGAGCGGAAGGATAGCCGAAACGGCCCGGCCCGGCCAAAAGCCCTCAATGGCCGCCATAGGGGGATGAGGTGACCGCACGCATCAACAAACCAGAGAACCCCTCCGTCCCGGACCTGGAGACATCCCCCGTTCTCTTGAGAAATCGTTTCGGTCTTTCCGAATTCTCAGGTGCGTTCGGAGACCTTGGCACCCTCCTGCCGCTGGCCTTCGCCCTCGTCGTCTTTAACGGCTTTCCCCCTTCGCGTCTCTTCTTTCTGTGGGGGCTCGTCTATCTGGTTACGGGATGGCTTTACAAGGCGCCGGTACCGGTGCAACCCTTAAAGGCAATGGCCGTCATAGCATTCGGCGCGGGTATGGCTCCGTCGCTCCTGTCCAGCGCCGCCGTCTTTTACGGCCTGCTTCTCGTAATCCTGACGGCCACTGGTCTTCTGCAGCGGATTCAAAAGTTGTTCAGCATGGCGATTATTCGTGGAATCCAGCTTGGAATAGGTCTCATTCTTGCCGATAAGGCAATTCTCCTCTCGGTCAAGAAAGGCTTCCTGCTGCACACGACTTCCTTGAATCCTCTCTCTAATTTTCTGATTATGGGAAGCGTGGCTCTGGTCATAAGCCTCTTCCTCGGCAAACGTCGCATTCCCATCGGGCTGCCGCTCATCATTGTGGGGGGGGCCTTGGGATGGATG
This sequence comes from uncultured Thermoanaerobaculia bacterium, assembly GCA_964537405.1. Taxonomy (GTDB): domain Bacteria; phylum Acidobacteriota; class UBA4820; order UBA4820; family DSQY01; genus CAVRTJ01. Next base: position 1,938 of record CAZIBS010000121.1, read on the forward strand.
GGCGCCGGTGGAACCATTCCCGGCAACCCCGGCTTCTCTCCCCTTTCGCCGATGCTGCCCGACGCCGCCTCGCTTTGGAGCATTCTGGTACTGCTGATAATTCCTCAATTGCCCCTCACACTCGGGAACGCGGTCTTTTCGGCGGAGGATACAGCCAAGACCTTGTGGGGCAACCAGGCGAAACGAGTAACCGTAAATCATCTCGCGCTATCCATAGGGCTGAGTGATACGGTAATCGGTTTGCTGGGCGGCTTCCCCGTATGTCACGGCGCGGGCGGCATGGGCGCTCACTACCAGTTCGGGGCGCGAACAGGCGGCGCTACCATTATAATGGGGGCGGTGCTGGTAATCTTCGGGGGAGTTCCCCTTCTCTCGGGCTTCCTCTTCCTGATTCCGGTTCCGATACTTGGCGCCATGTTGCTCGTAGACGCAATCCGCATGGGGCTCTTCGCGAGGAGCCTCTCTGGATGGGTAGACATTACGACCGCCCTGACGGTAGGCCTGCTATCTTTCTTTACAAGAAATATCGCGATAGGGCTGGCTTCGGGAATCGCCGTACAATGGACCGCAAGCCGCGCCTCAAACTGGATGCCCAAAGTTCAGGCAAGGAGTTAACCATGATCGACGTCAGCCCTAAAAACCTTACCCTGCGTTACGCGAGGGCCGAGGGCAGAATCCTGATGAATACGGAAGCCGCCCTGATGATCAGGGAGGATCGTGTTCCAAAAGGAAATGTTATCGAGGTGGCACGGGCCGCCGGGGTCGCGGCCGCCAAGAGAACTGCCGACTGGATTATATTCTGCCACCCGATTCCGCTGGACTGGATAGAAGTAATTCTGAAGGTGGAGGAAGAAGCCGTACTTGTGACCTCGGAGGTCCGCAGCGTCTGGAGGACCGGCGTGGAGATGGAGGCTCTCACCGCCGTTCACGCCGCGCTCCTGAACGTCTACGACATGATAAAGCCTCTTACCCGTGAACTCGAAATCACGGGCATAAGGCTGGTCGAAAAGCGGGGCGGCAAGTCGCAGTACAACGAAAGCTTCGACGAGCCGATACGGACCGCGATTCTCGTAATATCCGATTCCACCTTTGCCGGAGAAAGGGAGGACAAATCGGGCAAGGTGATCCGTGATTTCCTGGAGAGTCAGCCCGTAACGGTTGAGCACTACGACGTCCTGCCGGACGATGAGGAACGGATCCGCGAACGGGTTCGGGGATTGATCGACGACGAGGGCGTCCGGCTCGTTCTCACCACCGGAGGAACCGGCCTGGGGCCCAAGGATGTTACTCCCGAGGCTCTACAATCCATATTTGAGAAAACGGCTCCGGGAGTTGCAGAGGCCCTTCGGAGATTCGGCGGCGACAGGACGCCGCGAGCCATGCTCTCAAGGGAAGTAGCCGGAGTGCGAAAGGGATCGCTTATCGTAACGCTCCCCGGAAGTTCCCGGGGCGCATTGGAAGGTATGCAGTCTCTCTTTCCCGGGCTGCTCCACGCCTTTCCCATGATTGCCGGCGGCAGTCACGGCGGGGGGAGAAAATCAAAATGATCACCATTGCCGAAGCCGAAACGATGGTTGAAAAACTGGCGGATCGTTTCTTGCGCAAAAAGACGTTCATGCTCCTGGAGGCGGCGGGTCTTGTTATGGCCGAATCCGTGGCTGCGACCGAACCGTCTCCCGCCGCCACCAACAGCGCGATGGACGGAATAGCCGTTCGTTGGAACGACGTCGCGGAAACTTCAGAAGCCTCTCCCGTGATTCTTCCCCTCAGGGGCGAGAGCCGGGCGGGGGTGCCTTGTGACCACGTCCTTGAAGCAAACACGGCGGTGCGAATCAGTACCGGCGGAGTTTTACCCGAATCCGCCGACACGGTTGTTCCTCTGGAAGACTTGTCTTTCGAAAAAGACGGTGTAAGCATCTTGAAGGTTTCAAAAAAAGGAGCCAATGTCAGGCTTCGAGGCGCTGAATTCAAAGCGGGTGATTGTCTGCTGGAAGCGGGCACCGAACTTTCCCCCCCGGTAGTCGCGCTACTGGCTTCCCAGGGCATTATTTCCGTGAAGGCATTCGCTCCCCTCGTGGTGTCTATATTAACCACCGGCGAAGAGATCGTGCCCGTTGGAGCCAAGCGGCTTCCTCACCAGGTCAGGAACTCGAACGCGATTTTGCTATCGACAGCGGTGGTCGAAGCCGGCGCAAGGATTTTCATGCAAAAGCACCTGCCGGACGACAGCGATGCCACGTTTGCCGGAATAGTAGAGGCCTCAGGAAAGAGCAGTCTCGTCATCTTATCGGGCGGAGTCTCCGTCGGTCCCCACGATCACGTGAAACAGGCCGCTTTAAGGGCGGGGTTCAATCAAGTTTTCTGGTGCGTCTGGCAGAAACCGGGGAAACCGCTCTTTCTGGCGGAGAAGAAAGACTGCATCCTCTTCGGATTGCCGGGCAATCCAGCCGCCACTTACCTTTGCTTCCTTCATTACGTCCGTCCCCTGATTCGTCGTTCTCAAGGGCGCGCTTTTACGAGGCCCGTGGTCTCCGCCTGTCTCGCGGCACCACAAAGGTCTGGTACAGATCGAACATTGATGGTAAGAGCGAGCTTGCACAAAGAGGAATGCCGTTTAGTAGCTACACCCCTGGCCGCCCAAGAATCAAACATGATAACCAGCCTTTCGGCCGCTGACGGTTACTTTCTGCTTGAACCCGGGCAAGCGCTCGAAGCGGGACAAGAGGTTCCCTTCTGCTTATTCCCAGGGAGTGCTCTGCCGTGGGAAGGATAGAGGCAATATGTATCAGCCGCAGGAAAGGAATCCCAAAGCGCACTGTCGCAAGCGCACGGCTCATCGCCGCCTGGGGAATATCCGGGGACGCCCACGCCGGCCATTGGCATCGCCAGGTAAGCCTTTTAGCCGGCGAGAGCATTGATGAGGTGAGAAAAAAACTCCCGGGCCTGGCCCACGGAGCCTTTGCCGAAAATATAGTGACCAGAGAGGTTGACCTGAAGGAACTAACCATAGGCGACCATATCAAGATTGGAAAAAGTCTTCTGGAAGTTACCCAAATCGGCAAGGAATGCCACTCCGCTTGCATAATCAAGAAGACGACCGGTGATTGCATCATGCCGCGCGAGGGGATATTCGCCAGAGTGATTAACGGAACCACCATTCGTCCCGGCGATCAGGTTTTCGTGCTGAAGAAGGGGGATAGCCCACCCAACCGCTGCGCCTGTAAGGATGCACTCTCCAGGCTTGCTTTCGGCGAGCCAGGGGCTACCACTTAACTGGTTTCCCTCCGAAAATGGTCTCTTTTCGCAATTTCGGCGCCTGCCTGTGTGTGGGCAAGACCCACCCGCACAGGCAGGTGTAGGTCGCCAGGTCGCGCTGACGCGCGACGCGGTAGGCAGGCGAGTATCGCTCATCTTGAACAGTTGATCGCGTTTTCCACAGGGTACGGGAGTGTCAAACCCGACTTTTCTAATCAGGGATAACGGTTGATTGTAAGTCCTTGAAAAATAAGGCGGTTAGCTAATTTGTA
>CAZIBS010000122.1:0-5278 GCA_964537405.1 uncultured Thermoanaerobaculia bacterium
GTGTACTGCCTCAAAGAAGCCAAACGTAAGGTTACCCGCCGCAGCAGCGTCCAGGAGAAATTGTGGAAGATCTTCGACTTGGACCCCGTAGCAAAACAATTGTCACTACACAAATGATTCGTGTATCACCTCTGTTATCAGATAGTTAGCGACATCTTCCAAGACCAGATAGAAAATCCGGGTTCAAATGCCCTTACGTTGAACATCGTCCGAACCTTCCGCGGATTCCGGGGCGATTCGCGGACTTGAAAAGAAGAAGGAAAATGAGTATTATTTGAAGCGTTCCGGGGGGGACGGAGGTGAGAGGCATGGCGCAATCCAAGCGCGGGCAGGGACTGTACAGGAATAATCTGAGCTATCTTGGACTCTTCGTGGTTACCATTGGGACCATTGTCACGTCTCTCTCGATTCTTCTTCAGTTCAGCATAAAAAAACCGAGCCCTTACATAGGGATCTTTTCCTTCATTATATTCCCGGGAATCGTTGCTTTTGGCGTTCTGCTCTTTTTCTTGGGAATGTTTCGGGAAAGTCGCAGGCGAAAAAAATCGGGAACGAAGGAAATACCTCCCTATCCGGTTCTAGACTTTAACGATCTTCTTATTAGGAGAAAGTTTCAAGCTTTCACGGTCGCCGGGACCATTCTGATCGTTCTCTTTTCCTTCGTCGGCTACAACGCCTTCCTCTTCACCGAGTCGGTGACCTTTTGCGGCAAGCTTTGTCACACCGTAATGCAGCCCGAGTATACGGCATACCTACACTCACCCCACGCCAGGGTGGCATGCGTTGATTGCCACGTTGGTTCCGGAGCGTCGTGGTACGTGAAGTCCAAGTTGGCCGGGGTTCACCAGATTTTTGCCGTGCTCTTCCACACCTACCCAACCCCCATTCCTACGCCGATTAAAAACCTGCGCCCCGCCAGGCAAACCTGCGAAGAATGCCACTGGCCTAACAAGTTCTACGGGGCACAGCTCCTCCAGATTCCCTATTTTCGGTACGACAAGGAGAACACAAGCGACCAAATAAGTCTCCTGGTCAAAACTGGTGGAGGAAGCGCCAAGCTGGGTCAAAGCGCCGGCATTCACTACCACATGATCATCAGCAACACCATCACCTTCGCGGCTACCGACGCCAAATTGCAGGATATTCCGTGGATTAAGGTAAAGGGAGCCTACGGCCAGGAACGAGTGTACAGGTCCCTGGACCATCCGATATCCGATAAGGAACTCTCCAAACTTAAAAAGCACGTCATGGACTGCATGGACTGCCACAACCGGCCCACGCACATTTTTACTCCGCCTGACAGGGCTGTTGACCTCTCGCTTAACAACGGATCCATTGATAAGAGCCTGCCCTGGATCAAGAAAACCGCGGCTGATGCCCTCATGGTGCCATACCCGAACAACAAAACCGCCTTAAGGACAATCCGGAACAAAATATTCAATTTCTATGCGAAGAATTATCCCGGTATTTACAAAACACGTCAGGCAGACATAGAAGCGGCGGTAACTACGGTCTCTGATATATACAGCCGATCAGTGTTTCCCAAAATGAAGGTTAATTGGAGAACTTACAACAACAACATAGGTCACCGCAACTGGCCGGGGTGCTTCCGGTGCCATGACGGCAGACACGTTACGAAGAACGGCAAGGTGTTAACCCACAAATGTACGGCGTGCCACACCATGCCCCAGCGGGGACCCATTGAAAAGCTGGGCGCTCTGCCTCCCATCTCCAACGAACCTTGGCATCCTTTCCCCCTCACGGGCCGCCACGCGACCATACTGTGCGACCGCTGTCACCGGGCGGGCATTCGCCCTTCGCCTGATTGCGCTACCTGCCATAAACACTCCTTGAAAGCACCCATGGCCGACCTTGACTGTACCTCATGCCACCCCTCCCCAGGAGTCGAATTGCCCATTGCCGACTGCAAGGGCTGTCATGACGACCTCGGCGGCCTGCATCTCGAGGGCGGGCACAAGGACGCATCCTGCACCGCTTGCCATAAAGCCCACGTCTGGAAGGTGAGCGCCAGGAATACGTGCATCGAATGCCACAAGAACAAGAAAGACCATTACGCCAAGGATGGACTTTGTACCAGTTGCCACTCGTTCTCAGCCGAATAACAGAAGGAGGTTCCGGATGTATTTCAACGCTTCGCGAAAGGAAGGCCTGCCTACAAATTGTTTTGGGAGAACCGCCGCCCTTTCCACTCTGCTTGTACTGGCGGGGTTCCTTGGGTTGACAGGTATGATCTTTGGGAAAGAACCCGCCCGACCTGGAAGCAAGGGCCAAAGCGTTGGTCCTACAAAAGTGGACGACATACAAGTACGTCCACCGCCCTTCTCCGAGGGTATTTTCCCTTGCAGTGCCTGTCACTCTGAACTACCGGCGAACCGCACCAGGCGAAAGCTTGTGGATATGCATGCAAACATCGTGCTGAAGCACGGCCCAAAAACGATGTGGTGCTTCAATTGTCACGATGCCAAGAACATGGATGTGCTCCACCTGGCGAATGGCAAGCTAATTCCCTACACCAAGTCCTACCTCCTGTGCGGGCAGTGCCACGGGGACAAACTCCGAGACTGGAAGGCGGGAGTTCACGGTAAGCGAACGGGCTACTGGAACGGCCGGAAGACATACCTCCTCTGTCCAAGCTGTCACAACCCACACTCCCCACACTTCAAACCCATCAAACCCATGCCCGCCCCGGTGCCGCCCAGCGACATCACTATCGCTAATGAGAGCAAGCCATGAACCCCGAGAAAACCGTTCGTCCTGACACTCGTGATGACAACGCAACCGGTTCGGTTGCAAAGACCGTTGACTCACCGGAAGAAGCCCCCGATTCTCCATCCCGTAGAGCCTTTATAGGTACTACCATGCTCGCGGCCGGCGCGGCTGCTTTAGTCGGACCCGCCGCCGTCAGCATTCAGGAATTCCTTCAGCGCCAGATGCACGAACTCTCCAAACCGGAGGTGAAGGAAGTCATAGCCCGGCTGGAAAAGCAATATACGGCCAAGTACGGCAAAAAGGTCTACGTTGGCGATGAGCCCGCCATCCCCGGCGTCCTCTTCGCATACGCACTTGACCTCTCCCGATGTGTCGGGTGCCGTCGGTGCGTCTATGCCTGCGTCAAAGAAAACAACCAGTCCAGGGAGCCCCAGGTTCAGTGGATCCGCGTCCTTCAGATGGACAAGGAGGCGGGCGTCGATCTTACCCACGCCACGCCCTACTACGACCCTCCGGAAGTGCCGGAAAAGGGACATTTCTACATGCCCACCCAGTGCCAGCAGTGCAAGAACCCTCCCTGCGTCAAGGTCTGCCCGGTAAAGGCAACCTGGAAAGAGCCCGACGGCATCATCGTCATCGACTACAATTGGTGCATCGGGTGCAGGTACTGCATGGCGGCTTGCCCCTACGGAGCGAGGCACTTCAATTGGGGGGAACCGAACCTCCCACCGGACCAAATGAATCCGGAAACCCACTATCTCGGGAATCGGCCGAGACCAAGGGGGGTCATGGAAAAATGCACTTTCTGTATCCAGAGGACCAGAAAGGGGCGCTACCCTGCTTGCGTGGAGATTTGTCCAACCGGTTCAAGGAAGTTCGGCAACTTGTTGGATCCGAAAAGTGAAATCCGGTACATCATCGAAAACAAGCGAGTATTCATCTTCAAGGAAGAACTGAATACACAGCCCAAGTTCTTCTACTTCTACGGGGTTTGAAATGCGGGACAAGATGCAGTCCTTACGGTGTTTTACAGTAGACAGCCTCCGCTTGATGATACGGGGAAACAGGTACTACTATGCTTGGATGGCTTTCCTGTCACTCGCAGTTCTCGGCGGAGCGATGGCCTACATGCAGCAAATCAAATACGGCCTGCTCGTCACCCACATGAGAGACCAGGTATCCTGGGGGTTATACATCGGCAATTTCACGTTTCTCATAGGTGTCGCAGCCGCGGCCGTTATGTTGGTGATCCCCGCCTATATTTACAAGTGGAAACCCATTGAGGAGATAACTATATTTGGCGAGATTCTTGCTATTGTCGCGCTCTTCATGTCCCTCGGGTTCGTCATGGTGGACATCGGAAGGCCGGATCGTTTCTGGCATATAATCCCGTTCGTCGGATTGCTGAACTTCCCTTCCTCAATGTTGGCATGGGACGTGCTTGTGCTGAATGGATACCTTATCATCAACTGTGTGGTTGTCGCCTATACGCTCTTCAGCGCCTACAGGGAGAAGAAGTACCGCAAGTGGATCGTATACCCGCTGGTCATGCTTTCGATTCCCTGGGCCGTAAGTATCCACACCGTCACTGCATTCCTCTACAACGGGTTGCCCGCCAGACCCTTTTGGAACGCTTCGATCCTGGCGCCTCGTTTTCTCGCCGGTGCCTTCTGTTCGGGACCCGCCATTCTACTTATCCTGCTTCAGATTCTCCGAAAGACCACACGGTTTGAAGTCAGCGACAGGGCCATCTTCAAGATAGCGGAACTGATGGCGTACACCATGGGAATCAACCTCTTTCTTACAGGCGCAGAGATATTCAAGGAGTTTTACTCCAATACCCATAACTTCGTATATGACCAATATATGTACTTCGGCTACCATGGGCACAACGCTCTCGTGCCCTTTGCCTGGGCATCCGTCGCTTGCGGAATCATCGCCTTTATCCTCCTCCTGATACCTCAAACCCGCAAAAACTGGGTGACGCTGAACATCGGCTGTATCCTCATCTATTCGAGTGTTTACATAGAAAAGGGCATGGGACTCATCATCCCCGGCATGACGCCCAGTACGCTTGGAGAAATTTATGAGTACGTGCCTTCGATGACGGAAATCCTCATTTCTATAGGTATCTTCTCCCTCGGTTTTCTTGCCTTCACGCTTATGGTCAAAGTAGCCGTGCCCATTCTTCTGGGAGAGTTCTCCATCAACCATAGACATGCCGGTGAGTCACGGATGGCAAACCGCACCACTCTGCAAGGCCGAATCCCAAAAGGCATGAGGCGGGCGGCTAAAGTCCTTCCGTCTACCACCTCTGCCAAAACACATTCCGGGGCTTGGTGGTTCGTAAAGAAATAGTGGCCCAACCTAACCCCATATATATCAATTAGTTATACTGTTTCGGCCGCTGGAAGATCCGTCAGACTGCGAGAGATGGAAAAAGAAGTAAGCTAGACTCATCTTGAACAGTTGATCCCGTTTTCCACAGGGTACAGGAGTGTCAAACCCCCGTAAAACAAGGAAAGTGGTTTTTGGAGAGCCGTGCAAC
>CAZIBS010000123.1:0-5175 GCA_964537405.1 uncultured Thermoanaerobaculia bacterium
TCTTCGTATCATACTGATTCTTAAGGACTTACTAAAATGAACTGTTCAAGATGAGCTAAAGTTTCATGGTACGCCGCTAAAAGCTTGCGCACGAAGTACGTCTCCGGGCAAAGCCCGACGCGGCAATCCCGCGTTGTGCCGTGCCGGCCGGAACGACGCCTCGGGTTGGTTTTGCAGAAACGGCGTCGGCCTTTGACAAGCAAAGGCCGCTACGACGCGGCGATGGTAGAGATTGCAGAATACCCGGCGTCGGATTCAGGTCGCCGCCAAATACTTGCTCAGCGCTTTATTCCTTGCTATCCTTGATCCTTATGGCCGCCGTGCTGAAACTTCCCCACGCCTATCCATTCCGCTTCCACTCCGATGTTCTGAACAGGGGCACGCTGCTGTTCGCCACTTCCGCCAATGACGCGGCAAATCGGGGAAAGGTTCTTCCGACGTGGACGGTTGTTGAAGCCTTCGCCCAGGCTGCCGGTCTTATGGCCGCATCAAAGGAAACCACCGGCGGCGCCCTCGTCCAGGTCCAACGCTTCCGCTGTCCCCATCCCCCGCTGCCGGGCGATCGGTGGGAACTTACCGGGGAACTGCTCACTCGGATGGGACCATTGTTGAGGGTCAAGGTTACGGCCAGACAAAACGAACGGATCAGGGCTCGCGGGATTTTTACCATCAGGGAGCAGAAGAATTGAGGAAAAGCGTGTGGATAACGGGTATGGGGTGCTTTTGCGGACTTGGTGCAAACCTTCCGACCTTCTGGGAAAATCTCCTGGCCGGAGAAACGGCGGCCGCCCCTTTTTCGCGCTTTCCCGCCGGCGATATCAGGCATTCGATGGCGGTGCAGGCCCCGCCGCCCGGTGGTACGGAATTACACCTCGTAGACAGGATGGCGCTGAAAGCGGCGGCCGAGGCTCTTGATAATGCCGGGCTGGCAACCCTTCCCGGGGGGGGCGGCATCGCCGTAGGCGCCAGCGTAGGCGGGCTTCCCGAGACCGAGACCGTCTTCGGTAAATACGTCAAAGACGGGCGCCTGGCCGGGCGGCTGAGGCCCTTTATGGGCCACGTGCCCGCCAACACGGCCGACGTGCTTGGCGGTGCATTCGGTGGAGGAGGACCCAGGACCACGGTAGTAAATGCCTGCTCCTCCGCCACCGCCGCTCTTGCCATGGCGGCCATGTGGATTGAGTCGGGCGAGACCGGCTGTGTTTTGGCCGGTGGCGCCGATGGTTTGAGTCGTTTGACGGTTGGAGGCTTCAACACCCTTCGCCTCGTAAGCCCTTTGCCGCCGGCGCCCTTCGACGCCGACAGGTCCGGAATGGCGGTCGGAGAGGGAGCTGCTTTCCTGGTTCTCGAGTCTTCATCTTCGGCTTCGGCGCGCGGACGTAGGCCACTGGCCGTACTCGAAGGCTTCGGTCTCTCCAGCGACGCCTACCACGCCACGGCGCCGCAACCCGAAGGTCGCGGCGCCCTCGAAGCGATGAAAATGGCCCTCGAAAGGGCCGACCGCACGCCCTCTTACGTTGACCACGTCAATGCCCACGGAACGGGTACCCGGGCCAACGACAGCGCGGAGGCCAAGGCCATAGAGTCGCTTCTCGGCGATCAAGTATCCCGAACACCGGTGGTTTCCATTAAGGGGGCCGTCGGCCATTGCCTCGGCGCGGCCGGGGCGATCGAGGCGGTTGCCTCGGTTATGAGTCTCGTAGACCAGATTGTTCCACCCACCGCCACGCTTCGCTCGGTGGATCCAACCATCCACCTCGTCCTCTCCAGGCAGGCAACAAAAAGGGCCCTGCGTTCGGTCCTCTCCCTGAGCCTTGCCTTCGGCGGCAACAATGCCGCCCTCCTCTTCGGTAGGGCTCCGTGAGTATCTGGATAACGGGCACCGGCGCGGTGGGGCCGAGAGAAATGGAAGACGTGACGAAGACGCCGGAAAGGTCTCGCGACGTCCGCCCCAGGCTTGTTCCCCGGGACTTACCATTGAAGGAGGGCTTCCCGGCCAGGGCGGTAAGGTGGCTGGACAGGGCGTCTCTCTTCTGGATCAACGCGGTAAAACGCGCGCTTGGAGACGATTGGGAACCCTTTTCCGTTCCGGTTGGCCAGGTGGTTGGAACTACGTGGGGGCCAACCGAAGCCTCCGTAAAATTGGAGACGGCGCTGTGGCAAGATGGCTTCTGCGCTATGAATCCGGCTATTTTCCCCTCTTCAGTTGGAAACGCAGCGGCGGGGCAGGCCGCCATTTTGCTCGGGTTGACGGGCCCGGCGCTGGCCCTCTCGGGCAAAGAAGCAGCCGGGCTGCTCTCTCTTGTGGAGGCCTCCCGCCTCATTGAAGCGGGAATTGTACAATGCTCTCTTGCGGGGGGAACCGACCACCTGGACGAACTTCTCCTGAAGATAATCACGCCTTTGAGAGGAAGAAACGCACCTCCACCCGGAGAGGGCGCCTACGCACTGCTCCTCGAAGATTCGGATACGCGGCCTTCCGGCGCGTCCGCCCGTGTTGCGGCATGGACGTCGGCGTCGGTTGCGGCCAAGCCCCATCTCTTTCCGGATACCCCGGGCGCACTCTTGGATTCTCTACTCGGTTCCCTTTTGGGTAAGACAGGCTGGAAGGCTCCTCAGGTAGACGTGGTCCTGCTACCCGGCGACACCTGGAAACTCCGGGAACGCTGCGAAGCTTGGAGGAAACGAAGGCTTCCCCAAGCTCATCCCCGGGCTTTCCGGGATAGGTTGGGCGCCTCCGGCGCCTCGTGGGCCGGGGCGGCGGCGATAACCGGCGATTACCTTGCCGCCGCCCAGGCGAAAAAGGCGGTCCTGCTGGCTCTCGCAACCGGCGGCGCGGGTTGCGGGATTGCGCTGGAAGCCTGAATCCGCCACCTCTCCACCGTCCTCGGTTCCGGGCCAGGCGGTGAATCCCGGTAGAAGAACATTGTACGGCGTGTTCTATTGGTCTATGCTATTCTTATCAGGAGGGAGGGCGCCGCGGCTGGGCGCGTGGCGGCTCTCATCGGGAGAGAGGTGTGAACAAGCCCCCGAACGCCCTCTGTTAGGAGCGGTCAATGTCTACCCTGGAGCACGAACAAGCGCTTATCTTTGATAGGGACCTCCAGCGCAAAACGTCGGGGTTGAATGCCAAGTCTTCGGCGGAGTCTTGGGTAAAGGCGGCTAATGCCCTGAGCTTGAGGTCTCTTCACTACCTGGCCCGGGAATTAACCGAGAAGGGACTGGCCTTCCACCCCGGGGAAACGGGGCTGTGGATGGTCCTCATACAGGCGTCGGCAATGTCGTCCGAAAGGCTGCAAACCTGCTTCAACGCTATTTCCAATGCGGAGGCGGAAATTCCGGGACGGGAAGTTCTCTTTGCTCTCATCGACTACTACCTCGAGAGGGACAAGAGGGGGCTGGCCCGCCTCAAAAAAATCCCCGAGGACCGGAAGGACGCGACCTATTTCGAGGTTTGCGGTTACTACGCCATGGCCGGGCAGGAGTACAAGCAAGCCGTAAGACACTTCAAAGAGGCCCATCGCAAGGCGCCCAAAGAACTGCGCCTCGTCTACCACCTCGGCAAGAGCTACTACTCGGCCGGTAACATAGAGGAGGCCGTCCGCTGGCTCTACCGCGCGGTAGCCAAGGAACGCCACTTCGTCCAGGCTTGGAACACCCTGTGTCGCATACACCTGGAAGAGGGGAACCTGGGTCTTGCACGCCAGACCTTAGGCATGGCCCTTGCGGTCAATCCTCGCGACTGGGGCCTCTATTTCAACTATGCGGACCATTACATGGCAAACGGGCGTTACTTTATGGCGATGTATGTCCTGCAGGAAGTGCTGGACATGCAGCCCAGGGACGTCATAGCCGCCGAAGTCCACAACTACCGCGGCTACCTCTACTACCTGGACAAGGACTATTCAAAGGCTCTACCCTCCTTCGAGAAGGCTCTCTCTCTGAATCCTTCTCTCGCGGTGGCTTGGCTGAATATCGGCAACATTCACTTCCACCGCAAGAAGATGGAGGATGCCCGCAAGGCCTACAAGATGGCCATGAAGAAGGACCCGAACCTTTCACCAGCCTACTGCCAGACGGGGCTTTCTTACCTGGAACAGGGAGAACCCGCAAAGGCCGCAATGCCCCTGGAGCGCGCCATTGCCCTCGACCCATCTGATTACTGGGCTCACCTCGGCCTCTCCGAATACTACCGCAAAACGAAGAACCCCATCGCCGCACTGGAAGAGGCGCGACAGGCGCTCCGCATCGCCCCGGATGACCCCAACGTCTACAACTACCTGGGGATAGCGCTTGAGACCAACCGCTTGTACTTCAAGGCGGAAAAGGCTTACGGTAAGGCGCTGGAGCTGGACCCCGGCCAGCGGTGGGCGGCAAACAACCTCGGCTACCTATGCGAAAAGATCATGCGCATGAACCCGGACTACAAGAGCGCGGCAATAGAAGCGTGGAAGACCCGGCTTCTGATATGCAGGAACAGCGGTACGTCGGTTCGCGGCGCCATCAACCACCTGGAGAAACTCGGAGTCTCTACAAAATCCATCCGTGGGTGGCTGGACCAAGCGGGCCGTGGAAAGAAGGAATAACTCCTTGATTCTGGCCGTCGGCCTTGACATCGTCGAAGTTGAAAGACTTTCTAAGGTAATGGCAAGGCAAAGTCGCTTTGCCGGGCGTGTTTTTACTCCAAGAGAGAGAGACGATTGCATGAAAAGGAGCCGCCCCGACCGCTCCTTTGCGGCTCGCTTCGCCGCCAAGGAGGCCGCCATGAAGGCCCTGGGGACCGGTTGGGGACGGGGCGTCGGCTGGCGCGACGTGGAGATTGCCGGTGGAGTCGGGGACTCGCCGCAACTCTTCTTTCATGGCGGCGCCCGGTCGAAGTTGGAGGCTCTCGGCGCAACTAAAGCGCTGTTGAGTCTAACTCACGAGGGCAAGATGGCTGCCGCGGTAGTTATCCTGGTTTCGGGCTGAGGACCAAGGAAACAAAAAACAAGATAGTGCATGGTAGCGAGTTTTGCATATCTTCCACGACAATTGCTGAGAAGAAGCCAACCCTGCTTATCGCCGCACTGGAGCGTGCCGGCCGGTATCCACAGGGACTAAATAAGAACCCGGATGAAAATCCCTGCCAACCTGCTCCGGGAAGGCAGGTCTCGCTTGGATTGAAGTTTCGTCCTT
>CAZIBS010000124.1:0-4984 GCA_964537405.1 uncultured Thermoanaerobaculia bacterium
ATTTTCAGGAGGCATCACACGGAAGGGCACCGGCGGTAGCCACCGGCATCAAACGCTCGCGCCCCGACCTCATCGTATTTGCCTACCAGGGAGACGGAGACTTAGCTTCCATTGGAATGGCGGAGATTGTCCACTGCGCAAACCGGGGTGAGAAGGTGACGGTTATCTTCGTGAATAACGCCATCTACGGAATGACGGGAGGCCAGATGGCGCCGACTACGATGGTGGGACAGATCACCACCACCTCTCCCCATGGAAGAGACCCGGCCCAGGCAGGCTACCCGATTCGGGTCGCCGAACTGCTGAGTGTTCTTCGCACCCCGGCCTTTATCGCCCGGGGATCAGTCCACACGCCCCTCTACGCGGCCAGGCTCAAGGCTTTAATCCGCAGGGCATTCCAGTACCAGGTGGAGGGAACCTGTTTCTCCCTGGTGGAGGTCCTTTCCACCTGCCCAACCAACTGGGGGATACCTCCCGTGGAATCGGCGAAGTGGCTGGAGAAGACGATGATCCCCTACTACCCGCTGGGTGTTTTCAAAACACCGGAAGTGGAAGACAGGGCGCCGCAACCCCTGAACCCATAGAGGGAGGAACCGATGCAGAACGACGTGATACTCGCCGGATTCGGCGGACAGGGAGTCTTGCTCATAGGCAAGATGCTCGCCTACGCGGGTCTCAACCAGGGCAAGAACGTGTCCTGGCTCCCATCGTACGGTCCCGAAATGCGTGGAGGGACCGCCAACTGCACGGTTGTTATCTCCGACGAACCGGTCAGGTCGCCGGTCATTCAATCACCCTCGGCGGTCATAGCCATGAACCTTCCTTCGCTGGACAAGTTTGAACCCACGGTAAAGCCGGGGGGCCTCCTGCTGTTCAACTCCTCTCTCATAAGCCGTGATACAAAAAGGGGCGATATCAGGGCCATCAAGGTGCCCGCCAACGATATCGCCAACGAGCTTGGCAATCCCAAGGGCGCCAACATGGTGATTCTTGGAGCCTACCTTGGCGCCACCGGCGCGGTGGCTCCGGAGGAAGTGGAGGCGCTGATCCGAAAAACCTTTGCCTCCAGGCCAAAGGTGGTTGAAGCCAACCTCCAGGCGCTGAAGAGGGGAGAGGAACTCTCCAATGCCGGCTCGGGAAAGAAGGAGTCTACATGAATGAAGAACACCACTGCGTTGACGTAAAGCCCGTGGAGGAGATACTCGGGAAGTATCCCAAGAAGGAGGCTTCACTCATACAGGTGCTCCAGGACGTTCACCGGGCCTATAACTACCTGCCCGGCGACGCGCTCCTGAAGGTCGCCGACGAGCTGAAGGTGCCGCTGGCCAAAGTGCTCTCGGTGTCCACCTTCTACAAGGCCTTTTCTCTTGAACCACAGGGAAGGGTGATTATCAAGGTTTGCACCGGAACGGCGTGTCACATCAGGGGAGCCGGCCAACTAATCGACGAGATATCACGCCGGTTGAAGATTGGTCCCGGAGAAACAACCGGGGATATGCGTTTCACGCTCAAGACGGTTAACTGCGTGGGGGCCTGCGCCATGGCGCCGGTCCTGATCGTGGGCGACAAGTACAACGGGAACGCCGCACATTTCAAGGTTGCAAGGTACCTCGGGATCGATGGAGAACACCATGATGATTGAATCCAGGGAGCAATTCGAATCCGAGGTGGCGGCCGCGAAGGAAAAGCAGGCTGCGCAAAAACTAAAGATACTCGTGTGTTGCGGCCCGGGGTGTCTCGCCCGGGGAAGCGACGAGGTTGCCGAGACCTTCCGGGCCGAGGTGCGGAAACGCGGACTCGACACCACTGTCGGCCTCTTCACCAAGTCCACCGGCTGCCGGGGGTTGTGCGAGCGTGGTCCGCTGGTCACCATCGAACCCTCGCAGACCTTCTACACCAAGGTTGCCCCGGGCCACGTCGCCGAAATACTGGACGCCGTTTCCGGGGGAGGAGAGGTCGTCAGGCACCTCCTTTACCGCGATCCCGACACAAAGGAGCGAATAGAAAAGGCGGAGGATATTCCCTTCTACCGCAACCAGACGCGCGTCGTTATGCGCAGGATTGGCAAGATAGACCCCCTGGATATCGAAGATGCCCTGGCCCACGGTGCTTACTCCGGCCTCGCGAGAGCGCTCTTCAGCCTGACGCCCGACCAGGTGATAAAAGAGATTGCCGACTCCGGCCTCAGGGGCAGGGGCGGCGCCGGTTTTCCCACCGCCCGGAAGTGGAAGGCCGCCAAGAAAGCCGAGGGCGACAGAAAATTCATTATCTGCAACGGAGACGAGGGAGACCCCGGCGCCTTCGAGGATCGAGCCTACATGGAGGGCGACCCGCACTCCGTCCTGGAAGGCATGATTATAGGCGCATACGCCGTTGGGGCACACGAGGGCTATATCTACGTGAGGGACGAGTACCCCTTGGCGGTGGTGAACCTCTCCATCGCGGTGGAGCAGGCCGAGAAGCGCGGATTCCTGGGCGACAATATCCTTGGGAGCGGTTTCGATTTTCACGTCCGCATCTCCAGGGGAGGCGGCGCCTTCGTCTGCGGAGAATCCTCCGCCCTGATGAGGTCCCTGGAGGGGAAGACGGGCGATCCCAGGCAGAAATACGTTCACGCCACGGATAAGGGCCTCTTCGGAGCGCCAACGGTCCTCAACAACGTGGAGACCTGGGCCGACGTGGGTGCCATCATTGAGCGGGGGGGCGCCTGGTTCGCCTCCATGGGCAGCGCCCGCTCCAAGGGAACCAAGGCATTCTCCCTGGTGGGTAAGGTGAAGAATACCGGTCTCATCGAAGTCCCAATGGGCGCCACACTTCGCAAAATAATCTACGATATAGGGGGCGGAATGCTGAAGGACCGGCCCTTCAAGGCGGTCCAGACCGGTGGTCCCTCCGGAGGATGCGTTCCCGAGTCCCTGCTTGACCTTTCGGTGGACTACGAGGAACTGACCAAGGCCGGGTCCATGATGGGTTCCGGGGGGATGATCGTCATGGACGACCGGACCTGCATGGTGGAGGTAGCCCGCTACTTCCTCTCCTTCCTATCGGAGGAATCCTGCGGAAAGTGTATCCCCTGCCGCGAGGGGTTGAAACAACTTCTCACAATCTACACCAACCTCGTGGAGGGAAGGGGGCGACCGGCCGACCTCAAGCGCATAGAACGGTTGGCGTGGGGAATGAAGGTGGCGAGCCTTTGCGAGCTTGGCAAATCCGCGCCCAACCCCGTTCTCTCCACCCTTCGATACTTCAGGGATGAGTATGTAGCCCACATTGAGCGAAAGGAGTGTCCCGCCGGGATGTGCAAGGAGTTAACCGCCTACGGCATCCTTCCCGATCCCTGCGACGGTTGTCACGCCTGTTCACTCGTCTGCCCGGTGGAGGCCATCTCCGGCAGGAAGAAGGAAGTGCACGAGATAGACGACGACAAGTGCATCTCCTGCGGCGCCTGCTACGACGTATGTCCCTGCGACGCAATCCGGTTCTTCCCCAAGGTGCGGCTCAAGCGGGAGGTTGTGCAATGATTAACCTTACCATCGACGGAAAGAGAGTGGAAGCTGCCGAAGGCGCTTATCTGCTCGGAACCGCGCGAGAGGCCGGCATTTCAATTCCAACCCTATGCAACCACGACGGGTTGGAGCCCTGGAGTGCATGCCGCATGTGTCTCGTGGACATCACCAGGAAGGATTGGAAGGGTTGGAAGCGGATGGTTGTTTCCTGCATGTATCCCGCCGAGGAGGGTCTTATCGTAGAAACCCACTCCAAGCGGGTTATCGAAGCCAGGAGGGTAGTCATAGACCTGCTCCTCGCCAGGTGTCCCGACACGCCGCTCGTCAGGGAGATGGCCGGAAGGCTCGGTATCGAGGAGACCTCCTACGAAAAGAACCCTGAATCAACCGATTGCATCCTCTGCGGATTGTGCACCAGGGTCTGCGACCACATCGGCGTGTCGGCAATCTCCTCCGTGGGCAGGGGATGGGGGCGCGAAATAGCCCCGCCCTTCAACGCAGCCCCGCCCGATTGTATCGGATGCCTGGCATGCGCGGAGATCTGTCCGACGCGGTGCATACCCTTCGAAACCTCCGATATGAAGCGCACCATCTGGGGCAAGGAGTTCGAAATGCTTCGCTGTACCGAGTGCGGGAGAGCCAACATTACGAAGGCCGGAGCCGAACATTTCGCCGGCCGCAACGGGGTTGAGGCATCCTACTTTGAGACCTGCGATCGCTGCAAACGCAAGGTTATGGCGGATACCTTCGCCGGGCTCGGTCTGCCCGAATAGGAAACCCAGGGAACGGGAGAGAATATGGACATGATATACAAGGTAAGCGTCGAACGTTGTATCTCCTGCGGAAAGTGCGAGTTGGCCTGCGCCTTCGCGCACGGAAGCGAGGGCAACCCCAGCGCCAGCCGCATCAACATCCTGAATAGGGGGCCGGAGTTGGGAACGCCGGTGGTTTGTTTCCAGTGCTACGACGCCGCGTGCGTTGCCGTCTGTCCTACCGATGCGCTCATTCGCAACGAGAAAACCGGTGCCATCGAAATGGCCAGGGAGAAGTGCATAGAATGCAGGATGTGCGTAGCGGCCTGTCCCTTCGGGAGTATGTTGTGGGATGAAACCTATCACTGCGTGCAGAAGTGCGACCTCTGCGGCGGCGACCCGAAGTGCGTTCCCTTCTGTCCCACGAAAGCCCTTGATTACGTTCCAGCCGACCGTGCCAACGAAGCGCCCGAGCCGTTGGAATGGAACGAGGTCGCGGCCGCAAGGCGTTAGGGTTCCATAGTTCGGGGTTATTCTATTTCCACATCAAGAGTGAATCTATAATAACAAATCCTGATTGACTTGGCGCGAACGTATAGGTCAATAGCCCGCCCTTCGTTCGCTGTGCGGACGGATGGTCTGAACTGCGGGCGTCTTTAAAAGCAAGCTTCTAAGCCGAAGTTTACTTTCGTTACAACGTTGAAATGCTTATGGGGTGTTGGATTG
>CAZIBS010000125.1:0-4786 GCA_964537405.1 uncultured Thermoanaerobaculia bacterium
CAAAACTGCCGCCAATCCCCACCCAACCTACATTACCAACGATTTAAGAGGGTAAACTTCCGTTTAGGGCGATTTGTGCCATTGACAGCATGGGCCGCGTGCTTTCATAATGACCCACGGGGAGGCCTATGAAGATAAAAGTGCTGATCGTTGAAGACAACACGGCAATGAGAAACCTGATCGCCTCGGCGCTCGATAGGCGCATCGGGCTTGACGTTTACGAAGCCGAAAACGGATTCGCCGCCCTAAAGCTGATTCCTGACAACGATTTCAAGATGATCCTGACCGATATCAACATGCCCGACATCAACGGCCTGGAACTCATAACTTTTCTTCGCCAACACCCGGTTTACAAGGACGTGCCCATCCTGATCATCTCGACCGAAGCGGGTGCGGAGGACCGCGAGCGCGGCCTTGCCATCGGCGCCGCGGACTACCTCACGAAGCCTTTTACCGACGACCAGCTTGTAGAACTGGTCCAGCGCTACCTTGCCTGAAGGACCAAGATGAGCCAGCAGCAATCGAAGGCTTTGAAGGATTTTATTGTCGAAGCCGAAGATATCCTTGAAACCCTCGCCGAGGACCTGGAAAAGGCACAGGAACAGTTCGAAGAAAATGGCAAAGTCAAGCCGGCCCTTACGAACAAGATATTTCGTGGGGTTCATTCGCTGAAGGGCCTCGCTTCAATGTTCAACCTGGAGCGAATTACGCAGCTCAGCCACGACCTCGAAACCTTGCTGGATAAGGCGCGGCTGGGCAAAGTCGCAATCTCCGGCGCCCTGTTCGCCCTTCTTGAAGATTGCCGTTCAGCCCTCCGGACGCTCGTTGCCGAAGCCAAGACGGGCAAGGAAGAAACCGATATAGAAGGCCTTCTCGCCCGAATAGCGGCGGGACCCGAAGCGCCTGTGCAAGCAAATATTCGTGTTCTCGACGGCCTACTGCTGGACAACGCCACCTTACAATCCTTTACCGAGTACGAGGAACACCGTCTCGAGGATAATCTGGCCGAGGGAAGCAGGATCTTTTCAATCAAAGTCGGCTTCGATTTCTCGGACTTCGACACGCGTCTGAGAGCCTTGACCGAAAAGCTCTCCGATACGGGGGAGGTTATTTCGACTTTGCCCGTCGTCGATCCGGAGATTACCGACGGTATCCACTTTCGCCTCATCTACGGAACCGCCATGGGCCTGGAGACGCTGGAACAACACGTTTCCGACGAAAAGGGGGTGGTCGAAAACCTGCTTCCGCCAAAGCCCGACGCCGATAGCGAAAAGAAGAAGGAACAAGAGGCAAATGAAAAGGCTAAAGACGCCGACATTGAGGATTTCAGGGACCTTTCCAACACCGTGAAGGTTGACATAGACAAGCTGGACGCCGTAATAGGCATCGTGGGAGAGATGAACCTCCTGAGGGTTGCCCTTGAGCGCTTGGCGAGCAACATTCATGAGGTGCCGGGACAGAAGGGAACGGCCCTACGCCTCTCCAAACAGGTTCGCCTATTGGGAAAGAAATTGGGAGAACTCCAGCGCTCGGTCATTGATATCCGTCTGGTTCCCATAGGCCAGAGCTTCAACCGGTTAAAACGAACGGCCAATCGTCTTGCCAGGGCGGCCGACAAGCAGATATCGGTTCGTCTCTACGGGGGCGAAACGGAGTTGGACAAGATGATCATGGACAAGTTAATAACGCCGCTCGTCCACATCATCCGCAATTCCATCGACCACGGGATTGAGCCGCCGGAGGAGAGAACCGCGGCTGGAAAGCCCCTGGAGGGGCTCATCACCATCAGCGCCTACCAGAAGGGGAACTCCATAATAGTCGAAGTCTCCGACGATGGGCGCGGCCTCCAGGAAGACAAAATTCGGGCGGCGGCGGTCAAAAAGGGACTCGTAGGCCCCGAAGTCCAACTTACCTCCGAGGAGTGCCTTGATTTCATTTTTTTGCCGGGTTTCTCGTCGTCGGAAAACGTGACCACGGTTTCCGGGCGAGGCGTCGGGCTTGACGTTGTGAAAACGGAAATCCAGGCGATGAAGGGTTCCATTGATGTGTTATCGGAACGCCTCAAGGGCGTTACATTCCAGATCCAGCTTCCGATAACCCTGGCCATCATACAGTCTCTCATCGTGAACTGCTGCGATGAACTCTTCGCCATTCCAATATCTTCCGTGCTTGAAACGTTCAAGACCACCGAAGGAGAAATTCAAATTGTCGATAAACAGGAGGTTCTCGACCTCAGGGGCTATACCCTTCCCCTGCTGAGGTTGGAAAAACGTTTCTCGCTTAAGCGAACGACTATCCGGAAAAAGGAAGATATATTTGTCGTAGTCGCACACAGGGGCGACAAGGCTGTCGGCCTCATCGTCGACGAACTCACCGGAGAACAGGAGACGGTTGTCCATCCTATCGGTTCCAGTTTTAGCCACCTTCCCGGTGTAGCGGGGGCCACCGAAGTCGGAGAAGATCAGGTTATCCTTGTCATCGACACGGCAAGCCTCTTTGCAACCATGAAAAATAGCACAAAATGACAAGTTAACAGCTATAGGTAAGCGGCTTTGCCGGAAGTGGGGCAGTGGATGTACAAAGAGTTCTACGGTTTTAGCGAAAGGCCCTTCTCCAAGACTCCCGACCCCCGTTTTCTCTATCTGGCCGAGCAGTATGAAGAGGCCCTGGCGCGTCTGGAGTATAGCGTTGAGGAAAGGGAGATAGCCGTTCTCACGGGAGAAATAGGCTCCGGTAAGACGACCCTCTCCCGCGTCCTCATGGACCGAAACGAAAAGGACCACTTCGTTCTGATGGTCAACCCCCGCCTGACGCCCGCGCAGTTTCT
This sequence comes from uncultured Thermoanaerobaculia bacterium, assembly GCA_964537405.1. GTDB lineage: Bacteria > Acidobacteriota > UBA4820 > UBA4820 > DSQY01 > CAVRTJ01. The sequence goes on from CAZIBS010000125.1 coordinate 2,828, forward strand.
AAGAGAGTTGGCTCTTCGCCTCGACCTGACCCCGAAGTACTACCGCGTCGACCTCATGAACGACATCAGCGACAGGCTGATGGAACTTCACGACGCCGGAAGAGGCGTGGTCCTGATTGTCGACGAGGCGCAAATTATACCCAGCAAGCACACCTTCGACGAAATAAGGCTCCTTTCCAACTTTCAGTTGGATGACGAAAACCTCATTGCGATACTGCTTATCGGGCAGCCTGAATTACGGCGCCGCTTCAGACGCCCGGCCTACGCGGCTTTTTGCCAAAGGGTAGGAATGTGGTACCACCTGAACCCGCTCTCGGCCGAGGAGACCCGGACCTATGTGAACCACCGCCTCAAGGTAGCGGGCGCCGATGGAGAGATTTTCACTCCGGAGGCGATAGCGGCCGTTTACCGCTACTCCAAGGGCGTTCCGCGCGTCATCAACAACATCTGCACCAACGCTCTTCTAATAAGCTTCGGAAGGGAAGAAAGACCCCTGAAGGCGTCAACCGTGGCCGAGGCGGCCGCCGAACTCGGACCGTAAGAATGCGCGAACCATTTCCATTGACGGCGTCGAAACGCGATAACGGAGCGTATCCGTGACCCCGGAGGCGGCCACCCGGAAAGCCGCATTGGATAACCTACAGGCCCGCATGGGCTATTTCTTTAAGGATCCTTCGCTCTTATGGCAGGCCGTTACCCACCCATCGGCCACGGCCGAGGAGGGCCGGCCGCGCATAACGTCCTACGAACGGCTGGAGTTTCTGGGCGATTCGCTGGTCAATTTTCACCTCGCGGAGATTCTCTTCAACCGGTATTCACGGGAAGACGAGGGCGTCCTCACCAAGCTCCGCGCCTATTGGGCCAGCCAGGCCGCCCTGGCCGAGGCGGCCCTCGAACTCGGCGTCCAGCCGTGCATACGCCTGGGCAGGGGAGAGGCAATGGACGGAGGTGCGTCCAAGGAGAAGATCCTGGCGAGCGTTCTTGAGGCGCTCTTCGGCGCCGCATACTTGGATGGCTCCATAAGCGTAGTTCGCAGACTGGCCATCGCGCTGTGGCGGGATGACATTCGCAGGCGCGGTCTTGACGTGCTGTTGCTGGACGCCAAGACCCGGCTCCAGGAACTGCGGCAGGCGGAGCACCTATCCCTGCCGACATACGAATCGAGCTTCGGGAACGACAACTTCACCTCGGTTGTCTACCTGGATGGAAAGGAAGCCGGAAGGGGCCGCGGAACCTCAAGAAAAGCCGCCGAACAGGCGGCGGCGAGCGAGGCGCTGACTCGCCTGGGCAAAAACCGGTAGAAGGAATCGGCGGGCGCAGACAATATCCCGAATCCGTCACCTAACCGAGGACCGAGGGCGGCGGAGGTGGCTTAGATGATAGAACCTATCCCGGAATAAGACATGGCCCCGTCCCTTCTGGCGTGGTCGCCGGGCTTCGCATGACTGTGTTGGTCTCCATGGAATGGCGTCCAGCCTGTCTGCGGCCGGCCGCTACGGTTTAGGAATATCCTTACCCGTCCGACGGGCCGCTACGGTTGGGGAATGTTCTTAGCATCGGCCGCTCGCTGAGCAGCCGGGCATCGCACAGGCAGGCGCAGGCAGGGCTTGTCCGGAATCCGACGGCGCACCCCCAAACCGTCATTCCGGCTTGTCCGGAATCCGACGGCGCACCCCCAAACCATCATTCCGGCTTGTCCGGAATCCGACGGCGCCCCCCAAACCATCATTCCGGCTTGTCCGGAATCCGACGGCGCATCCCCAAACCGTCATTCCGGCTTGTCCGGAATCCGACGGCGCACCCCCAAACCGTCATTCCGGCTTGTCCGGAATCCGACGGCGCACCCCCAAACCATCATTCCGGCTTGTCCGGAATCCGACGGCGCCCCCCAAACCATCATTCCGGCTTGTCCGGAATCCGACGGCGCATCCCCAAACCGTCATTCCGGCTTGTCCGGAA
>CAZIBS010000126.1:0-4753 GCA_964537405.1 uncultured Thermoanaerobaculia bacterium
TGGGCCAGGGGATAGAGACGGCGATTCCCATCAGTATTCTGGCGGTGGGATACGCGGCGCTGGTCAAAAGGAAGAGCATCCTCATCGAAAACGTAAACATCCTCGCCATAGGCGCCACCTCGGGCATCGTGGTGGGCGGCTCGGTCTTCGTCATGCCGGCCATATTCATGCTCAACCTTCAGAGCAAGAACCCCTTACACACCTTCCTCCAGATATTTCTTGTTCCCTTCCTGGGCGCGGTGCTGGGCGTGCTTTTCCTGATTCCCTTCAGGGAGTACTTCACGAGCGAAATGCACGGAAAGCTTCCCTTCCCGGAGGGCACGGCCACTACCGAAATTCTGGTGGCTGGAGAGAAGGGCGGCAGCCAGGCCAAGGTCCTCGTTTACTCTCTGGGCATCGGCATCATAATGGACTACCTGTCGCTCTCCTTCCACGCGTGGAGTGACACATTCTCCACCGCGGTTATCGGTCCGCTACACGCTTTCACGGAGAAGACCAAGGCCGTCTTCGCCATGAATACCTCCGCGGCGGTGCTGGGCCTGGGCGTCATTATCGGCATCAAGTACGCATCCATCATCATGGCCGGTTCCATGCTCGCCTACTTCGTGCTGATTCCCCTCTTTGCGCACTTGAGTCCCGTCTACGCCGCCCATACTACGAGCGAGATATTCTCCGGTTTCAAAATAAGCGGAAAGATGATCGCCGGTGTAAGAAACGTTGGCATCGGCGGTATCTTCGCCGCGGGCGTCATCTCCATCCTCCAGATGTCCGGAGTCATCAAGCAGGCGCTCCAACAGATGTTGGGACAATTGTTCAAGAGGCATGAAGGCCACCATGACAACTCCCGCCTTACCAGGGATATCAAGATGTCCACCATCTTTATCGTGGGCGCTGTTCTGGCGTTTGTCATGTTCGTCTATTTCCGGCTGGTGGTTGTGGCGGGACAACCCAACGCGCTCTGGCTCTCTTTCCTGGCCCTTATCATCACCTTTGTTATTGTCTTCCTCTTTTCGGCTGTTTCGGCGTGGGCCGTGGCCATGATCTCCGTCACGCCAATTTCCGGAATGACGCTGACCACCTTGATCATTGCCGCCGTACTCCTCGCCGCTTTTGGCCTGACGGGCCCTTCCGGTATGCTGGCCATTCTTCTTATCGGCGGGGTTGTATGCACCGCCCTATCGATGTCCGGTTCACTTGTTACCCAGTTCAAGATAGGCTACTGGTTGGGCTCTACGCCCAAAACCATACAGTGGAGCAACATCATCGGGTCGGCCCTGGCCAGTCTCTCCGTAACGGCGGTGATTATGCTCTTCGCGAGCCAGTATGGTTTCGGCGTACCCACCGCCATCCACCCCAACCCGCTGCCGGCACCCCAGGCGAGTGCCATGGCCGCCGTGGCCAACGCCTTCCTCGGAGGCCAGGGGGCACCCTGGATGTTCTACATCATCGGTGCCGTCATCGCGGTGGTGGTCTCCATGCTGGGTATTTCGTCGCTGGCTTTCGCCCTTGGCATGTACCTGCCCATATCCCTGAACAGCCCAATTCTACTGGGAGCCTGCGTAGGCTGGTTAATCCAGCACTCGACCAAGAAAACAAAGCTGGGAAAAGCCCGCAACGACAAGGGTATTCTCATAGCCTCCGGCTTCATCGCCGGCGGCGCCCTCGCGGGCGTGGGAGATGGCATCACCAGGGCGGCTATGGGATACTTCCACAAACACCTGTTTGCCTTCAACGTGTCGGCCGGGATGGCAAACTGGATGGGCCTGGGAGTTTTCTTGCTGCTCTCGGCTTTCCTCTACTGGGACGCACACCGGGCAAAGGCCTGATAGCAGGCAAAATAGCTGGAGGCTGATAGGTTTCAATGGATATGCAAAGGGAACGTTGGAAGCAGTTGGCATGTGCCAATGCGGAGGTCATCCGGCGTGAGATCAAACAGCTCGCTGTCCTTCTGGAAGGAACGAAACCCCTTTCCTTCATAGACTTCTGGACTCGCGCAAAGTACATTACGTCCATGTTCAAAACCTTCAAACCCCTTGAAAACGGCGAGCGCGAAGATCTTTGGGCGGAGTTCCACGGGTTTTGCGAAACATGCCGGGCGCTTCAGGAGGGGCAGAGTGTAAAGTTTCGAGAGGCTTCTTCCAAGTTGCGGGAACGGATAACAGCCATGGTGCGAGATGCCGAAGAAGGCATGGCCAAGGCAAACGACCTGGACGCGTTGAGCACCATCGACAAAACCCTGAAAGAAGCCCTGTCCATCATGAAGAGCCGTTTCACCAAAGATGAAAATGGCGCGGAAGGGGAAGAGATTTCTGCTCCTCGGCAAACTACAACCCTGACAAAGAAGGACCGAGAGGCGTGCTGGTCGCTCTGGCTCCCCGCCAGGGAAGCCGCAAATAGCAAACGAAAGTCGCTGCTTGAACACGCACTGGAAAATCTCAAGACGGAGGCCAACGGACTCCTGGACGCTTCGTCCACTGAGTCTCCACTAAAGGTGCAGGAGGATATAAAAGCGGCGCAGAAGAGGCTGAAGGAGTTCCCGCTACGCCCCGCCGAACGCGATGAGGTCCGCGGAATCCTTCGCGGCGCCTGGAAGAACGCTTCGGAAGCCATTGACCGCCTCCGGACGGAGAGGAAACAGCAGCACGAGGAATGGGTGGAGCGGATGAAGGAACACCTCCACCGGTGGGAAACAGCCCTCTTGCGAAACAAGTGGGAGGCCGGAGAATTGGAATCTTCAGACCCCATTAACGGCCGGAAGAAAGAAAGGGTCAAAAGCCTTGAAGCACTGAACCGTGAACTTGAAGAAAAGATCGGCTCTGTCAGGGCCAAACTGGGCAGAGAGGCGCCTGAACCCATCTTGGAGCTTGCACCCGAAGACCGCCCTCACATGCCGAAGACGGAACAGCGAAAGCCCCGACAGAGGAAGGACGAAACAGCCGAGCGCCCGCAGGGAAATCCAAATCCCGGTTTAAACCTCGGCGAGTTGCTCCTGGAATCCTTAAAGGGCAGCCGCCTGGCGCCATCACTTCCAACCCCGGGAAAAAACGGTCAAGAAGCAAAAAAGCAGGACTTTCCCCAAAATGAATGATGCGATTGATAATCCCCGGGTACCGTGGGGCATTGGGGTGTTGAGCAAGTGAAAATGGGTAAACTTTTAGTGGAAGTGCGGACACGCCTACCGGTGCCATAGAATAATGGGTAGCAAAACATCCTTATTTTTTGCAAGTAACGACAAGAAACGGCGTGGCTTACGGCACCTCAAGGGCGCAAGGGGGCGAAGCACCGTCGGCCCCGTCCGCCGCTAACGAACCTCTTCCAGGATCTTGAGATACTCATCGTAGGGGAGGGCCTGCCAACTTTCAACGCTCAAAGCACCCTCCGACCGGGAGATCAGTGAAACCCTCTGGGCCGTTTCGGCGCCGGGGGCCTCGTAGATATCCATGAAGTCGTAGGGTCCCAGGATCGCGTAGTGGGCGACCCATCTGACTTCGGGGCAGCGCCGACGGACCTTCTCGATCCAGGCTTTACCCCTCGTACGCCGGTCTGAAGCATTGCTCATTGTTTCCGGGGCCAACTTCGTCATAAGGATAAATTGCGGCATCGCTTCCTCCTTCTATCCGTCAATATAGGGCGTGCAGCGCTGGAAAACAAGTGAGATAATCTCCCTGAATCCGCAACCCAAACCGGGATTCGCCTGCCTACCGCGTTGCACGCAAGAGGCTCGGGGGGAGGCACCTGGCCCGATGAGCAACAAAGCCGTGCAAGTCTATTTCATGGATGAGGGACGCTTTGGGTTGAAGCCAACGTACACCCGGATGTGGACCCAAAAGGGGATCACACCGACCATTCCTGTAATCCAAGGAGGCTGTTGCACGAATGCTTGGCATGAATCTTGAAAGAAAATCGGCTTCCTGGAATGGCCGAGGTTCGACGAAACATACACCAACCCATAAAAAACGACCCACGGAAGATCGCGAAAACGGCCGATTTTGCTATTCATGCAACGGGCTCATTACCTCCAACAAATCCATTCGGGAGTGCCCCGAGATGCTTGCCGGGGACGACGCGCTTGCGACGGCCATCCTCGACCGACTGCTTCACCACTGCCACGTCGTCCGGATAGACGGCAGGAGCTACAGGCTGCGAGAGATGGAGAAAGCCTCGGCCGGGAAATAACCTGACCGCTCTGCTCAGGCTTCGGGGCTACGCCCCTCCGTCTGAGCAGAGCCAATTCTACAGGAAAAAAATGGAATGAGATCAGCCTGCCGGGGCAACGGGCATCCCCTGGTCAAGTGCGGGGAAACGGGTGTCCCTTGACATTGATATAGCTGATAGCTTTCTCAAACCCGACCGCGTAGCCTTTGCCGCCGATTTTTCCAATTGCCTCCTTCTCTATGAGTATAACACCTCTTACCATTGCAAAACAGGCTACATGTATGAGGGCGCGCCGGTGGCCGCTGGTTGGGCTTTCCAGCGTTCGGGGCGTAGCAAATGGATTCCCGCCTTCGCGGGAATTACGGTTTGGGTTGGTTTTGCAGCGAACGAAACGGGATCACATCCTGCAATATAGCAAAAGAAGTCTTTTGCGAGCCTGCCGTCGGATTCCGGACAAGCCGGAATGACGGCAAGGGGGTGGTTTCCTTTCAGTGGTGAAAGGCGTTGCAGGAACACCGAATCGCTTTCGGGCGGCGGCTCCTACAAATCGCCTTCGGGTGAAGACCGGCGCGGGCGAAGAATCGGTCCTTCGGCTTTT
>CAZIBS010000127.1:0-4529 GCA_964537405.1 uncultured Thermoanaerobaculia bacterium
ACGCGAGGGAGCACGTTATTGCGCGTAGATTCGATTCCCATGCACCTCCGCCAAATCAAGCATTTGCGCCGGAAATTGTCTTTCCCGGGATTTACCGTCCGCACCGGGGGCCGGTTAATCCTGAATAGCGACGGTTACAAAAGCGCGGCTTCCCGGTTCTCCGCGTTGACCATTACGCAGCGTGCGCCGTCGGCGGCGATCTCGAAGACAATTTTCCAGGTACGGCGGCCGGAAGAAGCCCAAAGACTCTCGGCGCAATTGGGCCACTCAACGACGACGAGGTCGTTGGAGGCAAGGACTTCATCGAGACCGAGTTCTTCAAGGTCGTGGCTTTCTCCAAGGCGGTAGAGGTCCACGTGGGTAATGGAGATGCCTGAGCCCACGCCGGGATAGCGCTGTACCAATACGAAGGAGGGGCTGGAGACCCAGCGTCGGTCTATACCCAGCGCGACGGCCAGAAAGCCGACGAAGGTTGTTTTACCCGCGCCGAGTTCTCCCGAGAGCAAGACAAGGTCGCCGGCCTTCAGTTTTTTGGCGAAACGCAGGGCGAAAGCTCTTGTGGATGCAAGGTTATTCAGGCAGGTTTTCATGCGTTTCTGAGGCGTCCTTCAATTTCAGGCAGTGCGTCGGCGGCTTCGGAGGATAGTAGGCCGTAGCCCCCCAGCTTCGAAAAGGCGGCGTCCGCGGCGGCGCCGTGCCACCAGGCTCCCAGAGATGCGGCGTCAAAGGGCGTCATTCTCCTTGACAGCAGGGAGGATATTACTCCGGTAAGTACGTCGCCGAAGCCTGGGCCGGCCATGTGCGGTCCTCCGGAGAGGTTCATGCGCCACGGGACTCCGGGCGCCGAGATGAGGCTGCGGTAACCCTTCAGGAGCACCACCGTTTGCCATGCCGCCGCCCTGTCCGGTACGAGTTCGTAGCGGGAAGCAAGAACTTTTGAAGCCTTGAGGGCGGTGAGCCGTCCCATCTCGCCGGGATGGGGTGTAAGAACCCTGACGCCGCGGTGAATGGCCAGTTCGTCCGCCACGCCCTCGAAGGCGTTCAGAGCGTCTGCGTCCACGGTTGTGGGAAGTTCGAGGCAGGAGTAGAGTTCGCGGCAGAGCGCCAGCGTTTCCGGAGAGTTGCCGAGTCCGGGCCCCAGGCCTATGGCGTCTACTCTTTCCGCGAAGTCCATGATCGGCGTAAGGGCATCCATGCCGAGTGCGCCATTGATTGTTTCAGGCAGCGGGAGCGTCATGGCCTCAGGAAGATAGGTCGCTATTAACGGCTGGGAGGAGGTGGGAGAGGCTATAGTGACCAGCCCGGCACCGGCCCGCAGAGCGCCCAGAGCGGCCAGTACCGCCGCTCCGCTTTTTCCGCGCCCCCCCGCGACGATCAAAACCCGGCCGGCGTTTCCCTTGTGACAACCCACTTCCCGTGGGGAGAAGAAAGGGCGAGCCCAGCTTTCATCGAGAACTTCGCCCGCGGGAATTTCACCCACGGTTGCTTCCGGGGGAATACCGATATTCAGCACGCGAACGATTCCAGCGTAGGGTGCTCCCTCCGGCGTGAAAAGGCACGGCTTGGCCGCTTGGAGGGTAAGGGTCAAGCCTGCCATGACGGCTTTGCCCGGAGGAACGGGTGAATCTCCGGAGAGTCCGGAAGGCACGTCTACCGCAACAACGAAGGCGCCGCTCACGTTTATGGCGTTGACCAGTTCCAGGTACCCGCCGCGCAGGGGACCGCCGAGGCCGGTTCCCAGCAGGGCGTCAAGAACCGTGTCCTCCCGTAAGAGTTGGGCCGCCACGGCGGCGGCCTCACGGCTGTCCACGACCTCAAAGGAAACGCCGGAGGGCCGTAGCAAGTCGAACTGGTGGAGGGCGTCATTCGACAGCTTTTCCGGAGGCGCCGTTATCATTACCTGCGGCGCGTAACCCTCCTTTGCAAGAAGCCTGGCCACGGCCATTCCGTCGCCGCCGTTGTTTCCCTTGCCGGAGAAAATTACGAGGCGGCCCTCCAAGCGTTCGGGAAAGTCGGCCACCAGTGTGCGGACCATCGCCGTGGCGGCGTTCTCCATGAGGGTTAGCGATGAAATACCGCACTCGTCAATAGCCCGGCGGTCAATGGTTTTCATGGCCGTTGCGGTGTAGAGCTTCATCGCCGTTCTCCTTTAAGCAGCGCGGTGCCGTATTCAGACTAAAAACCGCCCGACATGAGGCGCCACTGAATTATTTTAAGGTTTATCTCCCTCAACCGCTGGGTAAGAATGCGGCATAGGATGTAGAGGAACTGGTAGGAAGATTCCACGTCCACGGAGAGAATCTCGTTCAGCACCGCGCGCGAAATGGTCAGGACCGTTGTACCGTTTACGTGACCCCGGGCATCAGCCGAGCGGGGAGCGTCGTCAACCAGAGCCATCTCGCCGAAGAAGTCGCCCTTCCCGAGAATGGCCAGCGCCTCGTCGCCCACCCCTGGAATGTTCTTTGTAATGCGCACCTTTCCGTCAAGGATGATATAGAGCTTCCGGCCCTTCGTTCCCTCCCTGAAGATGAACTCGTCCTGGTTGTATAACTCCTCGGTCGAAAAGGCGGCGAGCAGCCTCAACTCCTTGGAGGAGAGGCCCTGTTCCTGCAGAAGCTTGATCTTGCGGTCCAGTTCTATGGATATCTCCTTCGATCGGACCGTTTGTTCAGAGCGCATGTTGGGTTGTTGGGCTCGCTCCGATTCGGTGAAGAAGGTCTTGAGCATATTATTGGCGTCCCTCGTCCTTCGGGAGAGAGAACGCCAGAAGTGCCAGTAGAACTGGACGGCAACCCCCTTGTGGCGTTCAAAAAAGGGTTCAAGGTCGCAACGCCTGATGCTGAAGAGAACGCTGTCCCGGCTACTGACGGCATAGGCGCTTCGGTGGGTGGGATCAATGAAGTTCATTTCTCCGAAGAGTTCACCCTTTTCGGCCATCGCAAGGGGCTGTTCCCCAAAGGGAGTGCCTTTTGCAAGACGAACCTGTCCCTTCTCAATAAGGTAAAGTTCGTCGCCTTCGTCCTGTTCGTCGAAAACCAGTTCGCCCTCCTTGACGTGGAGTTCTTTTGCTGCTTTCGCTATAACGAAGAGGTTCTCGTCGGAGAGCGGGGCAAGCAGATCGAAGGCCCTGAGGCGAATAGCAAGCTCCAGAAGATCCTGCCTGGCGCCGTCTTCCGGTTCCGCCCTGCGAATCAGTTCCTGGAAGCCCTCTAACGCGCCGCCGCCAAGGAGTGCCTCTTTTTGGATGTTGAGCTGGTTGACGCACTTGTCGAATAGGGCCAGGCGCTTTCTTACCATGCTGCTGCGGGAGCGCTTGCTGTTGATACCCAGTTTGTCGAGAAGAAACTTGAACTTCTCGTGAAGTTCGGGTGCGGGAGCCCGTCCGGCGACGCTATCGAGGATAATGGCGTCTATGATGCTTGCGATGGCCGCCCTGTAGTGTCTAAGGTAGAAAAGAGCGCGTCCCAGCAAAGAGTGGGCATCGGATCTGAAGGGGTCGATGGCAAGGTAGGCCTTTAAAACCTTGACGGTTCCAGCAAAGTCGTTGTTCTTGTAGTAGAGGTTGGCGAGAGCAAAGAGCGCGGTTTCGTTGGACGGATTATAGACCAGGGCGAGGTGGTAGCACTCAAAGGCTTTGTTCTCCTGTCCCTTCTTTTCAAAGAGGATACCTATAGACGTGAACTGGTAGGAGAGGCCGTCATCAGTGGCCCTCTGTTCCTTGAACCTCTCCTTCATGCGGTTACGCTCTTCCTCCTCTTTATCATTCAGGATATTTCGCATCTTGCCCAGCCCGATCTTCATGGCCAGGTTGGATGGAAAGAGCTTAACTCCCCTTTCGCAAAGTTCGACCGCTTCCCTGCAACGCCCCTGCTTTGCGAAACTCTCCGCCACGAGGAAGAGGTCTTCGGGATCCAGATTCAGAACCGGTTCTTCGGTCTTTGGCGTCTCTTTTTTCACGCTGCCTCCACTCCCGATCTAATTGTAAATATCTTCCGTCTCCGAGTCAATGAAAAAACGGCCCCTTGTCTAAATTCTTTGATAATGTCCTCTGTTGGACTCGATAGAAATGTCCTCTCAAAATGGTGGAGAAAGAAGCCGCCATGGAGGAGACGATCAAAGACGCGCAATTGAAGCTTGGTGGTAGTTACCGGCAGGCGCGGACGGGCCGCGCTTGCGCGCAACGCGGTAGGCAGGCGAATCCCGGTTTAAATGGTGGATTCAGGGTTCCCCCTGATTCCGCGATAGGGACTGGTTGTCAGGCATAGGAATACCTTGTAGGATATGGTAGAATACTGATTGTCGAAAAGAGCTTGCGATTCACCTGCAAGGTGAGATGATGATGCGAAAAAAGGTCCTACCCTTCAAGTTGACCATCGCGAAAGAAACATTGACCCCTTTATCCGGACCAATCCTTCGCTATTCCAACTCCTGGTCGCGCTTTGCTTGCCGGGACTTCGGCTTGTCGGGAATCCGACGGCGACATCCCGCAACGGGCCGATCCCGTAGGAGGGGCTTACAGCCCCGAATTG
>CAZIBS010000128.1:0-4379 GCA_964537405.1 uncultured Thermoanaerobaculia bacterium
GGACGCCGGAAGGGAATCGAGGTGCCCCCTCTCCTTCAGCTTGTCGAGCCTTCCCGGCGTAACGATCACACGTTGCACGGTTTTACCGTCAACCCGCTTGTTTTCAACGATTTGCAGGTATTGCCCCGGTCCGGACTTCTTTATTCGCATGAACATACGGCGCCTCCTCTCAGGACACCGCCAATATAACTTATCAGAACTGTAATGTCAAGCTATATCAAAAACTAACGTGACACCACACTGCGGACTCACCCAAAAAGCACTTATATATTTATTATGGCAGTTTACCTCATTTTGCCTGTTGAAAACACGATCAACTGTTCAAGATGAGCTTGAGTTAGCGGTGACGCGGGATGACCTCGATGACCTCATGGGGTAAGAGTTTGTACTAAGAAGGGTAACGGCCAAACCCGCACCCCCGTGCGCGAAGCAATCCCGGGTGGATTGCTCAGCGGGCGACCACGACGCGATTGCGGCCCTCTTCCTTTGCCTTGTAGAGGGCGACGTCGGCGGCTTTGACAAGTTCTCCCGCATTCCTGAAGGGCGCCGGGAAGGAAGCAACCCCGGCACTCAAGGTCAGGGCGCCGACGGCCAAGTCAGTGCTCAAAATCCTGGATGCCACCGTTTGGCGCACCCTCTCCGCGGTGGCCCGGGCTTCCTTCGGCAAACATCCGGGCAGGATCGCCGCGAACTCCTCCCCTCCGTAACGGCACAGTACATCAATGTCTCTGAGGCTATCTTTGATCGTGCCGGCCGTTTCGCGAAGAACGGCGTCTCCGACCGGGTGGCCATGGGAATCGTTGATTCTCTTGAAGTGATCGATGTCGAAGATGATGAGGCCGGTGGGAGCGCCGTCTCTCCGGCTTCTGCTGAGTTCCTTGGGAAGCTGGTCGTCGAAGTAGCGGCGGTTGTAGAGACCCGTCAAGCCATCGGTGATCGCGCGCTCCTCGTTCTGGCGATCCAGAAGGGCCAGGACCACGATAGAAGATACCTGCTTTATAAAACGATCCGCGGCTTTTATTGCTTCCTCCGCAAAGGGAACATCCTCCTTGCCCACGATCCCGATGAGGCCGAAAATATGATCTCCGGATTTCATCGGGTGCAGGTAGGCCACGTGTCCGGCGGGAAAGGGTTCTTTCGTGTAGAGAAGGGGCATGGCCGAGTCGTGGTTCGCGGTTCCGTCGAGGTAGAGTGGTTTCTTGCCCCGCGTCATTATCCAGTAGGTCCAGGACCATTCTTCGAGTTCGTTCAGTGAGTCGGGCACGCCGAACTTCTTTGAAACGAGGTAGGAGCAATCGAAGCGGAGGCTCTGGACAACCGCGTATCCGTAGAGGGCCGGCAGCAGGTCGAAGAGAGCGTCGAGGGCCAGTCCGCAGACTTCCTGCGGATCGCGTTCTCCGGAAAGCAGTTCCAGGCCTCGAGCCAGACGTTCACCTTGGTCCCTCTGGGTGGAGATCTCCTGGGAGTAAGCGAAGAAGCCGCCCCATGCCCGAAGCAGCTTTTCACAGCGCCGCACCATGGCGACTTCGGACGAGGTATAGGATCGGGCGCCTCGGTGGGCTATGAGGAGACCGCGAACGACGCCCCTGTGAAAAGAGGGGATGATGACGACGCTGACGGGTTCTTCGGGAGCTTTAAGGTAGCCGAGGGAAAGCGGGTCGATCGATTCCGCGGTTAGTTCCTTTTCACCCTCGAAGGCCAGGGCCGTAAGGCCTTCCCTTCGGGGCGTCTCTTCGGCAACGCGTAACCCGGGGCTGGCAAAGGCTACGGACCAGCCTTCTTTCCGGGGTACGAGGTAGACCACGCCGTCGGATTCCGAAACCTGGCGGGTAAGCCCCAGAAGTTGTCCAAAGAGGACGGAAGGCGCCGGGGGGCGGTGGCCGTCTACGAGTCCGGCAATCCAGTGTGTATCCCCACCGGTAGCCGTCTTGGACGACAAGAAGGCGCCGGTGCGTCTTCTATACCACAAGGACAAAGCGAGCGCCCCGAGAAGGGCGGATATGACGGCCGTTGTTACGAAGGCCCAGAAGAGAACCATTGCCACGCACCCCAGGCGGCAACGCCGACTATCGAGCCGATGCCGTCGCGAAACCAGTCGTGTACGTCGGGAAGCCTGCCCGGTACGAAAGCCTGGTGAAACTCATCAAGAGCGCCAACCACCAGCGCCAGTAAGAATGCAGCCCCAAGAACCGCGAATAAATTGGAGTGCGCCGTAGTTCCCTGGATTGCCCTGGCGAGGAGCAGCGCGAGAAGCGCGAACTCCGGGAAGTGTAAGATGTTACTTGAAATGCCGGGCGGTATCGGCGGATGGGACATCTGCGATAGAGAGAAGATTAGGACGCAGTAGAGAATCGGCGGCAGCCACAGGGAATAAAAGCGCCGCTTCTTCAACTTCCCGTCCAATACATGAGGTACGCGAAGGCCAATGCTCCAAGCACCATCCAGCCCGTCGTTTTTGCCACAGAGACAAAGAAACCGCGCTTCCCCCGGTGGTTCAGCGCCGCGAAGAAGAGGGCGACGTATAGGGAGTACAGCACCAAGGTCAAAAAATGGTCCCGAAGCATTAGCTCTTTCTCCCTATCGCGATGTCGAAGGCATCCATCATGAGGAGCATGTTCATCAGCCCGGCCGTAACGATAAAGACGTTTCCATAACCGAACATCACGCTCGCCGTTTCCCCCGGATTCAGTTTGCCTATGTGGGCCAACAACCCGACCACGTAAGGCAAGCCCATTCCAACCTCCGCGAGAGCCGCGAGACGGTAGAGCCAGTTGGAAACGGTTATAGGAAAAATGGCGCCCTCAAGGGCCAAGCCCGTAGCGAAGGTAAGTCCAACAATAATAAAGAAGGCGATAGCCCTGCCCCTGCGCCCCAGAAACCAATGGGAAAGGCCCGGGACGATGAGGGTGGGCAGCGAGTAGAGGTACGCCTTCCTCTTTGGGAGGGGATTCGGCATGTTACTCTTCTCTGAGGACGTGCAGCTTCAGGCTGGGAACGACGTCCTGGTGGAGCCGGATGCCGATCTCATAATCGCCGAGCCGCTTTATGGGTTCGTTGAGAAGTAGCTTCCGCCTATCCACGGAGAATCCGTTATGCGCGAGCAACTCGGCTATGTCGGTAGGCGTTACGGAGCCGTATAGCACCTCTTGGTCCCCGGCGCGCTTCGTAATTGACAGCTCAAGCTCCGAGATCTTTTCAGCAACAGCTTCCGCCTCTTCCCTGACCTTTACCTGTTTGACTTCGTAAACCCTTTGCTCCTGGTCGAGCACCTTTCTGACGCCGGCAGTGAAACGCATGGCAAGGCCTTTGGGCAGCAGGAAGTTCCTGGCGTAGCCGTCCTTAACGGTAGCCACATCGCCCCGTGCGCCGAGACCCTCGATGTTTTCCTTTAGAATAATCTTCATTTGGGTCTCCTCGTTCAGTCCTGCGTGTAGGGAAGCAGGGCCAGGTGACGGGCGCGCTTTATGGCCGTAGTTAGTTGGTGTTGGTGAATGGCGCAATTGCCGGAGATTCTGCGAGGAACGATCTTGGCCCGTTCCTTCAGATAGCTGGAAAGGGTATTGACGTCCTTGTAGTCGATAAAGCCAATTCCGGAATCGCAGAACTTGCAATACCTCCTCCGCTTGAAGAGGTAGTCCTTTTTGTAGTACTTCTTTTTGTCGTCCTTGCCGCGGTCTCTGGAGTTAGCCATCGGATCTCCTGTTTTCTCCGGTCACTTCACCGGGAGCGCAAGCATCCAACCCGTTGTTCTTGGCCTCCGGCGTTTTCGCGTGCTTGGCGAAGCGTTCCTTCATCTTCGCCTCCGTCTTCAGTTCCACGTCGCGTCGAACCGTAAGAAAGCGCATTACGTTCTCATTTAGCTTGAGCTTGCCCTCAATGCCGGAAACGCACGAATCGGAATCGGAGTCGTACTCATAGAGAATGTAGTACCCCTCGTTGAACTTGCGGATAGGGTAGGCCAGGTTCTTCTTGCCCCACTTGTTTGCGACGAGGTTTTCAGCCCCGAATTGTTCCGAGAGTGACGCCTCAACACCCGTTGTCAGCGTTTCGACACCCTCGTCTCCCAGGTTTGGCGGCAAAATAATGATTGTTTCGTAGTGCCTCATACGGTTACCTCCTTTCGGCCTACGCCCCCCCTCACCAAGAGAGGAGGAAGAAAGTGCAGAGAAATCCTACCACACGCCCGGCCATTTGTCGAGCACGTAAGACCCCAATTGTAAACACTCCTTAGAAACCATAATTCACCACCTGCACCGGGATTCGCCTGCCTGCTGCGTTGCACGCAAGCGCTGCGCAGGCAGGTACTGCGGGATAAGGCTCATCCGCGGTGTTGCTTTCGCCGATTTGATGCTCAACGTAGTACTACTACGCCTGCGCTC
>CAZIBS010000129.1:0-4234 GCA_964537405.1 uncultured Thermoanaerobaculia bacterium
AGCTGCGCAACGTACGTGGAATCGGCGTCAGGACCATGAGCAAGCTCCGTCCCTACCTTTCCTTGTAAAAACCGGATTCGGGAGCGGCGGCCCTGGCCGCCGCTCTTTTTGTTTCAGGGAGTAAGGAAATGAGCGATAAGACAAGAACGGAAAAGAGGGGCGAAAGAGGGGCAACTCTTCCGGAGGCACTGTGCGTTGTCCTTCTTGTCGGGATGGCGGCGACCATGGGTATCGGGGCCCTGGCAAGAATCGTAGAGCAGTCCGCATCGAGAAGCGTGGCAAGCAAGGTCCGGGTACTTGTCAACTTTGCCGCTACGCAGGCGATTTTAAAGAAGGAGTATGTAGGCATCGTCTTTGAAGAAAACAACAAGGGCATTTCGGGACGGCTTTACCGCGACGGCAACGCCAACGGTATTACACACGAGGACATTCGGCGGGGCATCGATCGCCCCATGGGATCAAGGATCCTGTTCGACGAAGCCAGGGCCTTCATCGGTATTCCGGCCGCCGTAACGCGGGACCCTATGGGAAAACCCCTTGATAACGAAAACCCGGTCAAGTTCGGTCGCGGCGATATCCTTACATTCGGACCGTTGGCTACGGCAACGCCGGGTTCGCTGTACATCCGGGAAGCCTCCGGAACCGTCGTTTGGGCCTTCAGGGTTTCCGGCCTCGGCGGAAGGGTTCGCGTTTTCAGGTGGTTCAAGGGCCAGTGGAAACGATGGGAGTAGGCGAAGCAGAAATGCGTCAACCTTCGCAGCCACGTTCCACGGTTGGCTCAAAGGAAATAGTCGGGGTAGAGGTCGGCGCCGGGCGTCACGGCGTAGGGCTCAAAGTCGCTGACGCCTTCGGCGCGGAGAACCTCCTCGTCGATAAAGAAGTTACCGGTGCACTCCCTGCTTGGTCTCGTTAGAATTGCGTGGGCGGCGTCGGCTATTATCGAAGGCCTGCGTGAGCGTTTGGCAACCTCTTCGCCGCCGAGCAGGTTGAGAATAGCGGAGGTGGCAATGGTGGTCCTGGGCCAAAGGGCGTTGACGCCCACGCCCTGCTCACGGAATTCCTCGGCCATGCCTAAAACGCAGGCGCTCATCCCGTATTTCGCCAGTGTATAAGCGAGGTGTGGGGCGAACCACTTGGCTTCCATGTTCAGGGGGGGTGAGATGGAGAGTATGTGGGGATTGTCGGCCTTTAAGAGATGGGGCAGGCAGTACTTGGAAGAAACCCAAGCTCCACGTGCGTTTACGCCGTGCATCAGATCCCATTTTTTCACGGGGAGGTTCAGCGTTCCGCGAATGTCGATGGCGCTGGCGTTGTTGACGAGGATGTCGATTCCCCCATAGGCTTCCACCGCTGCATCGACGGCCCCCTTTACTTGGCCTTCATCGCGTATATCAGCCTGCACGGCGATTGCATGGCCGCCGGCTTGCCGCATTTCGTCGGCGGCGCTGTAGATCGTCCCCGGAAGTTTGAGGTGCGGCTCAATTGTCTTGGCCACGACAACCACCTTCGCGCCATCCTTCGCCGCGCGCATACCTATGGCTTTGCCGATACCCCTGCTGGCACCGGTGATAAAGAGCACCTTTCCCCTGAGATTACCCATCTTCTTCTCCCTCCGTTGCGGGCGCCTTTGCGGCCCGCACCATGTCAAGGTCTCTTTCCACTACTATCGCGACGGTTGCCGCGTAAACCTCCGCTCCAGCCCTCTTCAACACCCTGGCCGCTTCGCGCAGCGTGGCGCCGGTCGTCCTGACGTCGTCCACGAGCAGCAGGCGTGAGTCTTTGAGGATGCTGTCGTCCGTTTTGAAGGCACCCTTCACGTTCCTGCGCCTTGCGGCGCGACTAAGACTCTTCTGTTCGGCGAGCGATTTTCGTATCCGAAGGTGTTTCCGGCATGGAACGGAGAGCCGCCTCGCCGTCTCCCGTGCGATAAGGTGTGCGGGGTCGAACCCCCTTCTCATGCGTCTCCTGTTGGGCGAGGGAACGTAGACAACGGCGTCAAAGGTCATCCCCGGCCACCTCCTTCGCACTACTCGAGCCAAAGCCGTACCAAGCAATCCGGCCAGGGGATAGCGCCTGCCGTCCTTGTAAAGAAGAATCATTCTCCTTACGGGCCCTTTGTAAAGGTAGGCTCCGACGTGGGCCTCGTAGGAAGGAGGGTCTGCGAGGCAGTTCCCACAGGTGTGCGCCTCCTGACCCTCGACGGGAGGCAGGGGCAGGCCGCATAGCGGGCAGGCGGGCTCCTTCGGGGTCTCCCGGAGTTTCCAGCAGGCGCGGCAGATGCCCGGCGCCGGGCCGCCCGCGCTGTTTTTGCCGCAGATGGCGCATGGACCGAATGGAAAGAGAACCGAGAGGAGCCGCCCTGCAATGACCCGGCTTTTCACGGCGCCACGCTGGAAGTCGCACTTGCCTTATCTCCTTCATCGGTCCGCCGCCCGGAGCCGAAACCCTTCCCTTTCTTATCCACGGGCGTAACGTAGAGGACCGTTTCTCCCGGTTTCTTCAGAAAGAAACGTTCCCGTGCAATGCCCTCATAGAGGTTGGGATTCTTTTTGAGAGCCTCAATCTCCCCCAGCAGCCTGGCGTTCTCATCTTTCAGGCTTCTGACTTTCAACTCGAGTTTCCTCGTCTCTCGCTTCATGGCTATGAGGTCCAGAACCCCCCCATTGCCCCAAACCAGTAGGGCAAGCATAGGGAGCCACACGAGAATGATGAGGCCCCATCCTAGATGGCTTTTCTTCGAGCCTATGCGTTCAGGCGTTCCAACACCTCCGTCCCGGCGTACCGGGCGCAGTCGCCAAGGTCCTCCTCAATGCGCATGAGTTGGTTGTATTTGGCCAGGCGGTCCATACGACACGGCGCGCCGCTTTTTATAAAATCGGCCGTAGCGGCTACGGCGAGATCCGCGATAAAAGCGTCCTCCGTTTCCCCCGACCGGTGGCTGATAACGATTGTATAACCCGAGCGTTTGGTGAGTTCGATTGCCTCAAAAGTTTCGGTAACGCTGCCGATTTGGTTGGGCTTGATCAGGATTGCGTTGGCGATGGAGCCGTTCACGGCCTTCTTAATGAGCCCGGGGTTCGTAACGACGTTGTCGTCGGCGACGAGCAGCGTACTTTCGCCCATCTCCTTCGTGAGCGCCTTCCATCCCTCCTCGTCGTGTTCTCCGAGACCATCTTCGATGGAGAATAGGGGATAGCGGCTGGTCCAACCCTTGTAGAGTTCAATGAGTTCAGAGGTCGTTCGTTTTCCGCCGACCCTGTAGGTATGGTCCGAGGCGTCCCATGTGTTGCCGGCCGCGGTGGCTATGGCTAGGTAGACGTCCCTGCCCGGCCTGTAGCCGGCCTTCTCTATGGCGGCTACGAGGTACTTCAGGGCATCCTCGTCGTCGGAAAGGTCCGGGGCAAAGCCCCCTTCGTCTCCTATTGAGCACGAAAGCCCATGGCTCTTCAAGAGGACTTTGAGGGAATGGTAGATTTCCGCGCCCATGCGGACGGCCTCCTTGAAACTGCCGGCGCCGATGGGGACGCACATGAATTCCTGAACGTCCACGTTGTTGTCGGCGTGTGCGCCGCCGTTCAGGATGTTCATCATCGGAATCGGGAGGCGGTGAGCATAGACGCCGCCCAAGTAGCTGTAGAGAGGAAGTTGCAGCAGGCCCGCCCCCGCTCTGGCAACGGCCTCGGAAACACCGAGGATGGCGTTGGCTCCGAACTTAGCCTTGTTGGATGTACCGTCCATTGCTATGAGTTCGAGGTCTACCGAGCGCTGGTTGAGGGGATCGGCGCCCTCCAGCTCCGGGCCGATCTCATCGTTTACGTGGGCAACGGCCTTTAAAACGCCCTTCCCTCCGAAGCGATTGGCATCGCCGTCGCGTAGTTCCACCGCTTCGGCTTCGCCGGTGGAGGCGCCGGAGGGAATTGAGGAACGGCCAACCGTGCCGTCTTCGAGAATTACCTCTACTTCAACCGTTGGATTTCCGCGAGAATCGAGAATCTCCCTGGCTATAACCTGGTCGATAAACATTTTACAACCTCCTCTGCTAAAAACTTCGGTAGACGCACTCCATCGCTCCCTATCATACTCCGCGCGCCCTACGTTGAGAAGGATCGTAGTGGTGGGTAAGAGGCGACGACTGCTTGGCTCTCAAACGCCTTGTTTCCAGTGCGTGTCCGGGACCCCGCCATAATCCACCGCCTAACCGAGGACCGAGGGCGGCGGGGAAGGCTTAGATGCA
>CAZIBS010000130.1:0-4065 GCA_964537405.1 uncultured Thermoanaerobaculia bacterium
ACACCGCGCAACGCCTTCAGGCCGAGCCTGCCATTGCCGGCCACCACCCTGCCCTTCAGGTAGGCGGCGCGTTCCCACGGGCGGGCCGGCGCCCGGAAGTAGTCCAAGAGAGCGTTCGGCGACTGTACCTGCGCTCCGGATACGCCGTATGGCCGAAGTCTCAGGTCTACATCGTAGAGTGCGCCGTGGCGGGTAACCGCGGTGAATCCTTCCACCAGCGCTCTCATGAAACGGAGTTCCACGCGCGCCGAGCCTTCCGGGTCGCCCGGCAGGACCCACGGAGCCCTTTTCACGCAGACAAGGTCCAGGTCCGACTTGGGATGCATTTCCCCAAAGCCCAACCTTCCCAGCCCGAGGAGGGAGAGCTTATCACTAAGCGTCCCCGGCTCAATCTTTTCACCTTCCTCCACGCGCCCACAGGCATCCTCGAAGACGGCGCGGCAGACCTTATCGGCCAGTTCCGTGTGGAGTCTCTGGGCCCACCCCGGTTTTTCTCCCATGATGATTTCCCTGGCGTGGATGAGAAAGAACGCGGTTTTCTGCTCCTGCCTGATTGCGTCGGCGTTCGTGGCCGTGGACGAGAGAATGCGGACCCTTTTCTCTACCTCCCTCATGTTTTCGTAGGTCAGCTTCGAAAGCAGGTAGGGCCACCGCTTCAACGCGTCGTGAACCGGTTCGCTGCAACTCACCAGCCTGAAGGTGAGTGACGCTAGGCGCGGGCGTTCCAGCATTAAGGCAAGCAGGGTCGGCTCACCGGAATAGGAGGCTATCAACTTGGAGAAGCGAACCAAACCGGGAAAGGCGTCCGGGCTCCTTCTGAATTCCCGTTGCAGCGAGTAGTGGACCCTGAGGAAGGTCTGTTTCCGGGTCGTGGTGGTAAGCTGGTCCGCAAGAACCTTGTAGATGGATTCGATATAGGGCAGCGCCCTCTCCGGGTCGAATATTTTTACGCCTTCGACAACCTTGCGCAGGGTCTCCGACCCGAGAAGGGAGGCTATATCCTCTTCACCCGGAAGCTTGCCCTCCAACTCGCCGATGACTCGTTTGAAAGTCAGGGCCAGTCTTTTCCTGGCCTCCGCTATTTCCGCCTTTGCTCCACCAGGAGCAGACGGACGAAGGTACCGCGACAGGGACACCCACGCGGCTTCATCCTTCGGCAGTTCGTGGCGCCGCCTCATCTCCTGGAATTGGGCCCAGTGTTCCGCCCGCCGGAGCAGTTCGTAGCTATGGGCCACCGCGGCCCGCCGGGGCGCGGGGAAACGCCCCTTCTGTTCGAGCTTCTGGAGTGCCAGCAGGGTATTGCCCTCCCTGACCCACCTGTCCGACTGGCCGTATGCCAACTGGAGCGCCTGGACTGCGAATTCGGCGTCCCTGATGGCGCCCCTTCCTTCCTTGATGTCCCTTTCAAGCACCCCGCCGCCCTTTTTCCGCAACGAGTCAAAGGTTCTTTCCCGAAGGTTTTTGACCTGCCGGGCGATGCCGCGAAAGGAGTATTCGCGGTAGACGACATCCGCCATGCGTCGCAGGAAAAGCCGTCCGCCATCAACGTCGCAGGCGCAGGCCCTCGCCTTGATCCAAGCCTGGCGCTCCCAGAGGTCGGCCCACTCCTTGTAGTAAGAGAGGGCGGCGTCGAAGGAGAGCGTCAGCTCCCCGTCCCGCCCCCTTGGTCTAAGGTCCGTGTCCACCCTGAGGCAGGGACCGTAGGGCGTCGGCGCGGTAAGCAGCACTGTTGCGGCCTGGATCCAGGCCGAAAAGAAGGCTTGGTTCGGGAAGCCCCGGTCGGTGTTCCCGGCGGCTCGGTAAAAGCAGATCAGGTCTACGTCCGAGGCGTAGTTCAGCTCTTCGCCGCCGAGTTTGCCGAGCGCGAAAACGGAGAGCGTGCATTCCCGGCTGCGTCCCTCCGGCGTGGTCCACAAGGGCAGGCCCATCGATTCCCTGAGCGACTGGTATGTAAGGGCAAACGCCTTGGAGATGAGGACGTCCGCCAGCGCGCTGAGTTCGCGCGTCACTTCCTCAAAGGAGTCAATGCGTAAAAGGTCGCGCAGAAGAATCCGAGCGCTCTGAAAGGTCCGGAACGAGGCCAGGATCGCCTCCGGCTCAGAGGCGTCTTCAGCGATAAACTCCCTGGCCAGGGCCTCGTCCAGCTTTTCCCTGCCGAAAACGCCTTCGAGCGACGCCCGGCGTGCCAACAAGGAAAACTTCGAAGGTCGGCGCAGAAGCCCGAGAAACAGGGCCTCGCTGGATGAAGCCAGGTAGAGCAGGTAAAGAAAGGAGGCGTCGTCCTTCGGCAATCCGGCCGTATCGGCCCATCTTCGCAAAAGATTAAAGCCTTGCTCGGGGTTGGGCAGCCTGCCGGAGTGGGCCCGCAGGAGTTTCGCCTGAGAAGAAGTGAGGAGCGGCAAAAGTATCCGAGCGCCATCCCGAAGATCCATTACTGTAGTTTAACCGTTCGAAAGGTCAAGCTCAATTGTGGATCAAAACCCGAATTCCGCGAAGGGTTCGGACGGTGTTCGACGTAATGGTGGATTTGGTATAATTAAATCGGAAGAGAAGCGTGTCCCTCCTTCTCTTCTCTTTTATGCCGGGAGGCCCTATGGACGAAGCTCTAAGCCGAACCAACCTTGTTGAACTACCCGCGCTTTCCAGTGGAAAGGTACGGGACATGTACGACCTTGGCGACGAACTGCTGATCGTGGTTACCGACCGAATCTCCGCCTTCGACCATGTTCTTCCGAACCCTATTCCCCATAAGGGCGCGGTTCTGAACCAACTCAGCGCTTTCTGGTTCGGGAAGACCCGGCACATCGTCAGGAACCACCTTCTCAGCACCGATACCGACGACCTTCCCGCCGTGCTCCACCCCAATCGCGATATGCTCGACGGACGTTTCACAATCGCCGCAAAAGCGGAGATGTTGCCGATTGAGTGCGTCGTCAGGGGATACTTGAGCGGTTCGGGCTGGAAGAGCTATTGCGAGACGGGCAGCGTTTGCCACATCAAGCTCCCGCGCGGCCTCAAGGAAAGCGAGCGCCTTCCCGAGCCCATCTTCACGCCCTCCACGAAGGCGGAATCCGGCCACGACGAGAACGTCTCTTTCAACGAAGCGGCCCACGTTATAGGCAAGGACCTCGCTGCCGGGATTCGCGAGTATTCCCTCTCTCTCTACGCCTTTGCCTACGACTTCGCCCTCACGAAGGGAATCATCATCGCCGACACCAAGTTCGAGTTCGGGTTGAAAGATGGAGACCTGCTCCTCTGCGACGAAGCATTGACTCCCGATTCAAGCCGTTTCTGGCCCGCCGCTCAATATGAACCGGGACGCGCCCAACCTTCCTTCGACAAGCAGTACGTCAGGGACTACCTCCTCTCCATCCGATGGAACAGGGAGTTACCGGTTCCCACCCTGCCCGCCGAAGTCGTGGCGAAGACCTCCGCCAAGTATACGGAAGCCTACGAACGTCTCACGGGAAAGCGGCTTCGGCGCGGGTTTCCCGGATGAGGAAGCCGCCGGACAAGAAGCCGGGGATTGCGTTGGGTAAAATCGGATGGCCGTGAGGCAAAATAATTCGTGGTCTATCCGGCCGATGGCCGTCGAAGACCTTAAGGCCGTAGCCGCGATTGAAGAGGAGGTCTTTCCCAGTCCGTGGCCCTACAGCGTACTTGCCTACGAATTGCTCCTTAACGATTCCTGCTCCGCTTTCGTCGCCGATGGAAAAGGCGGCGTTGTAGGCTACACTTTCCTTCGGGTTCTGAACAACAAGGCACACCTCATCAACATCGCGGTAGACAAGGCACATCGCGGAGAAGGGCTGGGGGAAAAGCTGCTCTCCAGCGCGCTGGACTGCGCCGCCCGACGCGGCGCCGCCGACGTCTCTCTCGAAGTTCGCGAAACCAACGCCCCGGCCATTGCCCTCTACCGCGAACACGGCTTCAGGATTACCGGAAAAACGGAGGGTTACTACGCCGACAACACCGCAGCCCTCCTAATGAAGGCCGCTTGTTATGCTATTCCTATATCAAGAGTGAACATATAACAAGAAATTCTGATTGTGGATCTTTCGCCCT
>CAZIBS010000131.1:0-3743 GCA_964537405.1 uncultured Thermoanaerobaculia bacterium
CCTCCTACGGGTTGATGGTTTTTTGATGATTCGGGGCTGTAAGCCCCTCCTACGGATTGATGCTTGGTTTGGATCATTCGGAGCTGTAAGCCCCTCCTACGGGGTGTGCGAACTCGACGAAATAACGCTTACGGATATTAGCCATAATAACAAAGGCTATCAATTGCGTTAGGAGGTGCCAGCCTGTGACGTGACGGCAGACAGGCGATCGAACGCATCAACGCTCCTCCGCTCCGCCGGGGTCAAACTGCCACCAACCCTAAGCCCCATGGGCGATACAGCAAGATCCACCAGATAGATAACGCACCCTTTTTGTATATTAAATGATGCCACCCCAACGTGGTGCCTGCCTGCTGCAGACAGGCCGTGCTTGCGCGTAACGCGGTAGGCGGGCGAATCCCGGTTTAGGTTGCGGATTTAGGGCTATCGCCCTACTTGTTCCGGTAGTTCTGGATTTTCCTGGTATGGCGCACGGTGTAGATTCTTTTCGCCTCACGTCTTATGAGCTGGCCCACATTCCTGTCCTTTTGGAGAAGCCTGAGATCCAGGTCCTTAAGGTATGGCACTAAGTGGAAAGCGATATCGGGCGGAACCTTCGGATTGGTGGCCAGCCCCTTCAAAACGGGATACCTCTTGACCCACTCCTTGTTTCCCACAATCTTGCGGAATAGTTCCTTGGAGAGGCTGCGCATCTTTGCAAAATTTTCCACTTCCGCGTCCGTGAGTTTCGGAGAGTCCAACACGGCTTTCTGTACGACCTTGTTGCTGTCGCGAATAAGCAGTCCCCTGGCCTCTTTGTTGCCTTTCAGCGCCAGTTCCACCTTGCGCGGTACGGACATTGCGAGGATCTGCTGGTAGAGATTTTTGATCTCTTTGGTCGAGCGAGCCCCCGCCGCCGAAGCAACGCCAGGGGCATTGCCGTGGTCTTCCGAAGGCGCGTAAGGCTCCGGTTGCGCCTCTTCAAGCCCCCCAGGCAACTCCTCGCCGACGCTTTCTCCTTCCTCTACTTCTTCACCGGCCTCCTCAGCAACCTTAGCAGCCTCAGAAATGGTTTCTTCCTCTTCTTTTTCGAAGACGCCGCCCGCCAGACCTACCTCAAGGCCGAATTTGCTCTTGAGGAGAGAGGTTATCTCTTCCCTGCCCCTGAAAAACTGTTCGCTGAGATCGTATATCCTTCTGAGCTGCGTTATGGACAGCAAAGCATTCGAGAGCAGAAGAAGCACAATGGAAGGATGCCTGATAAGCCTCTGTTGGTTGTCAAGCATCAATCTGATGACCGTCTCATCGGCGTTTGAGGCCAGCCATTCAAGCGTTTCAAGAGAAACGCCGGGGTTTTTCAACGCCGCTTGCCGCAGTGCCGGGTTTCTTCCCAACACCCTTACGGCGAAGTCCAGCACCCTGGAATTGAAGGAAGTCCCGGGAAGTATTTCCAACCATTCTTTCTCTGAAACATTAGCCAGGCTTTCCTTGCAAGCCAGTCTCACCTCCGGGTTTTGGTCGGCCCGCAGCAAGACCCAAAGCGTTATGAGTTCCTCTCTCGGCAGGGGAAGCGCTCCTCGCGCCCCAGCCAACTTTATCCGGCTGGACGATTTTCCTGAAAGTATTCGGTCAAAAAGAGGGTGGCTCATCGTACACCAATTTCCTTGCCGACCATGGGAATGCGCAGTCCCTTTATGACGTCTTCTACACCATCCGGCAGTGGTACCCTCTTGCCGCGATAGCTGATTTCGACGCCGTGAGCGTTCCCTATATTCAGAATAAATGTTTTGCCCCTGAGCGCAATGCGCTTCCCCGCCCTAACCGTTCGGTATACCTTCCTTACTCCATCCGTGCTTACCTCCAACCAGCAATCTTCCCTGCAATCGATTACAAGGTCCGTTGAGGAAACGGCAGGAAGCGGCTGTACGCCAGGGTGAACACGGTCCGTCCCCGGCGTTGTCCCGGCGCGACTTTCGGCAGGCAACCCGGTTCCGGAGGATTTCCCGGAAGGCGTTGCCTCGGAAGGGAGCACCACCGGGGAACCTTTCTCACTATAATCGGCGCCTTTCAGCACAAATACGGAAACCACGACCATTACTGCAAGGGCCGATACAACCAGCCGAACAGTTGCGCGGCCTCTGAAGACACGCTTGCGTGGTGGAAGCCGTGACGGCGTCTCCTGCGTTCGGCGAAGCGCTTCAAAGCGTTGCAGAATGGGTTGGGCGTCAACATCCAACCTGTTCGCATAAGCCTTGATAAAGCCCTTGATGAAGACGTCGGGCGGCAACTCTTCGAACCTTCCTTCCTCAAGGGCGCTGATAGCCGCCGGACGAATCTTCGTATCTCTACTCATCTTTTCGATGGAGACGCCCTTCTTCTCGCGAAGTTTCTCCAGTACCTCCCCCAAGGTTCTTTCCGGACCCGTATTCATGGGGCGTTTCCCAGACGTTTACGGACCAGTCTGCGGACAGCCTGGGGAACCTTGGGATCCTTTAAGAGCGCGAGGGCTTCGACGGAAGTAAGGGAGGAGATGAAGCCCACGACCACAGCCAGCGGAGCCTTGGGGTTTCTGAGAAGGGCCGATCTGACTTCTCTCCTGGACGACCATTTAAAGTCTCTTGCCACGGCTTCCAGCGCGGGAGCGGGAGTTGACTGCCGGTTTACCAGAAAGAGAACGTCGTCTTCAACCAAGCGCTGGTTTGTCAGGAGAGCCTGGATAATACGCGGTTCCTTCTGGGTTCTCAGCATCTTGAGTATTTGGCCGGCGGCCACTCTCGCTAACGCAACCCTCTCTCCCACGGCCATGGCCGGCAGCCTTTTAAGCAATACGGACTCGGCCACGTGGCGAATCTCCGAACGCAGCCTGAAGTTCTGAAGCGTCAAATTAAGCTCCCTCCAGAAGAGAAACTTGGTCATGTTCATCGCGTCGCCCAAGGGAGTATTGGAATGGTTTACGAGTTTGAACTTGATCCTGGGGCTCTTTGCCCACCTGGTGTTGTGGGCTATTTCTTTAAGGAAGTCCGCCGTTAAATCCCTTCGGTCAAGGATTTTAAGTATGTGGCGTTCCTTAGCGGCAACATGGCATGGAAGAGACGCCAATTCTTCGGCGTTTAATGATGGCAACGCCGCCCACAACGCCTCGTCCGTCATATTGGCTTGAAGCATAAAAGCCTCCCGGTTTGCATTGTACGGTCCGCGCAACGAGTAAGGCAAGGAGTGCCATGGACCCGAATCCGCCACCTAAACCGGGATTCGCCTGCCTACCGCGTTGCGCGCAAGTGCGGACTATCTGCGCCTGCCTGTGCGGGCGGATATTACCCACACCTGTCTGCGTCGCCGATGCGACAGGCAGGCGCAGGCAGGTACGGCAGACGTCGCATTGCTGCGTTGGCCTCCTCTCCTGTCATTGCTAGAGCTGTTTATTATGAGACCGGTTCCGGTGAGCTGAAAGCCCATGGGGCCGACACATTGAAAACCGCCATCAAGGCCTCCCGCTACCAGCACATCGGCAGAGTCAATCCGAAGAAGGCACCGAAACCAAGACGGGGCGTTCCTTCCGCGTCCACGTCGCACGGCGCGCCTGACGGCTCGCCCGCCACCCCGGCCGGGCACCGTCATCGGCAAAGCCCTTGAATCGTTGGATGTCGGCACGGAAAGGATCAAGGTCCTCGTAATACCGAGATAGAGGCGAAAACAACCTATTGAAGGGCCCCATAATTCACCACCTGCACCGGGATTCGTACTGCGGGATAAGGCTCATCTGC
>CAZIBS010000132.1:0-3697 GCA_964537405.1 uncultured Thermoanaerobaculia bacterium
TAAACCATCATTCCGATTCCGGACGCGCTTCGCTTGCCGGAATGACAGGAAAAAGTCGTCATTCCCGCATCCCCCATTCGTCATTCCCGCTGCCATTAGTCATTCCCGCGAAAGCGGGAATCCACACCGGATCCCCGATGCCCCGGGGATGACAGCAAAGGACGCAGGTCTCACTTCCTGAGGGGGACAGTATGCGACTCTCTTGCTTGTACTCTTTCCAATACTCCTGCCATATCTCTTTCACTCTCTTTCCAGCCATCTTCGTCTTATCCCTTGGGTAAGATTTCAGACGGCGCGACATATACCCTCCCGGTAAGATTTCAGACGGCGCGATTCGGCGGATTGACTTGCGGCTTGATCCGGTCCAAACTTGCGCTCGACGCGTTTCGTCGTGGTGGGATTTTCAACACGCTGAAGAGGAGGATGAATATGGATATGAAAAAGCGTTCGTGGGTGAAATCCTTGGTGTGGCGCCTTATAGGAATCATTGTCCTCGGTCTGATTTCGTTCCTCGTGACAAACAGCTTAAAGGAAATGACCATTATTACCCTTATATTTCATAGCTTTCGTTTTGTCATGTACTACTTTCATGAACGCGTGTGGGAGCACATCAGTTGGGGCAAGATTAAGCATCCCTTGGCGGATTTGCCCGTGAAGGGCAGACTCGCAAAGGAAGATCTGGAACTGATAAAAGAGCAGTTGAAAACCCTTGGTTATATCAACTGAATGGTATTCTATCCAAACGTTCGGAGGCTTGGATCCCATGTTGTGGCGGCAAGAGTTACGCCGGAGGTTCCGTCGCGCGGGGGCGCGCTCTTCACCCCAATCCAGCGATGGTTGATTCGGATAGCCGCACAAGGTACGACAGGCCGGGTATCCGGGAGAATGACGTTTCACTCATCAAGGGATTGGGGGCCTTCGGGCCGAAGGCCAGGAAGGCGCCAAGGGCGAGGTGGGGCCCTTCCGACGGGCACGAAAAAAAGGGGCCCGAAAGCCCCTTTTTGTACTGACGGCGCGTTGGCGTGGGTCAGCTATTGACGATGCGGACCTGCTCCGCCTGTGGGCCTTTGGCGCCCTGTGTCACTTCGAGGGTCACGGCCTGCCCTTCTGCGAGGGTTTTAAAGCCCTCGCCTTCGATATTGCTATGGTGGACGAAGGCATCCTTGCCGTCCTCAACCGTGATAAAACCATAGCCTTTCTTTTCGTCGAACCACTTTACAATTCCGTTTACCACTTGACACTCCTTGCACTAATACATTCACCTCAACAACCAATTTGTTAGGGCGGTATACTGAAAGTCTGCCACAACTCCAACCAAAAGTAAAGGATGACCAGCCTCGACTTCTCCCGAGAATGAACAATGATCTTGCTACTTTGTAAGCACCGTGGGACATGGGGGTGTTGAGCAAGTAAAAACGGGTGAACTTTCAGCGGAAGTACGAACCTCGGCGATAGCTCTCGACGACCGAAGGGAGGAGGAGATTTGCGTCCCGACGCCGGTGGACCGGATGCGTGGCATGCGGCGCGGGGAAAGGAAGCAAAAATCAGCTTCGCTTCATCATGACACTATCATCATGTTTTCGCATGGGAGTTGGGTCCTGTGTCTATCCGGAGAGAGAAGCGGGGTTCCCGGTTCGGAAATTATCTATGACCGGCGATAGACAGGAGCCCAAGCGCCTTTCTACCGTGTTTCGGGAGATGAAGTGAGTTTTTGGGGCATGGCTCGGAGGAAAAAACAGATGGACCTCATAGGGCGGGTGCTCTTGGCGTCCGGGTGCGTATTATGGCTTGTAGGTTGTGCAACCTACCATCCTCTGCCGATTAACGGGAGTTCGATAGACCGCAGCCTGTCAACTCCCAGCTTGAAAGACATCAGGGTTGAAGCCGCTTCGATTCACCACCCGATCTTAAAGCCGTTGACAATAGACTACCGCGATGGTCTTTCGCCGGAAGAAGCCGCGGTCGTGGCCGTATTGGCCAACCCGGCGTTGCGTGCGGAGAGAGACCGCCTCCGAATGGCAACCGCCCAATTGCTGGAGGCGGGCATCCTTCCCAATCCCCGGATCTCCTACACTGCCGTTACCCCCACGCACGGGAGAACCGCCGGAACGAGCAGCGCTCACGGTATCGACCTTTCCTTCGATCTGCGGGCGTTGATCACGCGGAAGGCGACCGTTGAAGCCGCGAGAGCCAACCGCCGGGCCGTAGACCTGAGCGTCGCCTGGCGGGAATGGCAGGTTGCTCAGGAGACCCGCCTAACCGATTACGACCAGTTGGCGCTCCTGCGGGAAGATTCGTTGGCGCACGCGGTCGAACAACGGCTTGAAGAAAACTACCGGCTTGTCCAAGAGGCCCTGAATGAAGGCCTTGCCACCAGCATGCGGGAATCCGCGGCCGAGTCCGCCTATTTTGAAGCCCATAAGCGGAGCTTGGAGATGAACCGGAAGGTTAGGCGGAACGACCTGAAGCTCAAGCGACTCATGGGTTTTTCACCCGACGTCGGGT
This sequence comes from uncultured Thermoanaerobaculia bacterium, assembly GCA_964537405.1. Taxonomy (GTDB): domain Bacteria; phylum Acidobacteriota; class UBA4820; order UBA4820; family DSQY01; genus CAVRTJ01. The sequence continues at coordinate 2,506 of CAZIBS010000132.1, forward strand.
TAAAGTTACAAAGAGTGCCGTTGCCGGACAAGCTGGCTCCCGCGGATCCGGCCATACTTTTCAAAGGCATCTCGAACCGCAGGCTTGATCTCATAGCCCTGCGGCGCGGCTACGACAGCCGGGAAGCGCTCGTCAGGAGGGCCATCCTTGAGCAATTTCCCAACATCAGCATCGGCTTCTCCAAGGGCAGGGACACCAGTGACCTCTACACGAGGGGATTCGGGGTTTCCATCGACCTGCCCCTCTTCAACCGGAACCAGGGACAAATCGCCGTCGAAAGGGCCACCCGCCGTTTTCTGTTCGATGAGTACATGAACAGGTTATTCCAAGCCCGCGCCGATATTGTGCGCCTCGTTTCGAACATTAAAGCCGTCAACGGGCTGATCGAAGGCACGCGCGAATCGATTCCTTCGCTGGAACGCCTGGTGGAAAACTACAGCCGGGAAGTGGGAAGCGGCCAGGCGGATATCTTCAGCTACTACGCCGCCTGGAACAAGCTGAGCGAGCAACGCATAGAACTATTGCAAAGAAAGAGCCAATTGATCGAATTGCGGATAGCGCTCGAAACAGCGTGCGGAAGCTATAAAATTTCCGCGGCAACGAAGGAGTGACAGGTTGATAAATCCGACAAAACCCAAAGCACGTTGTCTGCTCCCACTTGGTTTATTAGTCCTTGCTCTGGTCGGCTTTACCGCCTGCGTAAGGAAAACCGGGGAAAAGCCTGAAGGAGTCGTTGCGCGGGTACAAACGATTCCGCTGAAAAAAAAGATGATGGAGGAAAAGATCAAGGCCTACGGAAAAGTTCTGCCCATCCCCGGGCGCGCCCGAATTTTCGCCGTTCCTTACGAAACCCTGATCCGCCGGATATTTGTTATCGAGGGGCAGGAAGTCTCCGCGGGCCAACCACTTATTGAAGTAGCCAGCAGCCCCGATGCGCGGTTGAAACTGGACCAGGCGCGCTCGGAAAACGAGGCCGCCAAGACCGCCATGACCTACGTGAAGGAACGCTTGCGCCTCAAGATGGCGACGCGGCAGGATCTCCTGGCGGCAACCCGGAGGCTGGAACTCGCGGGGCATCGGCTTAACAGCCTGCTCCGCCGTGGAATAGGTGGGCCGGAGATATTGAAGGCTTCAACGGCCGGCACTATCTGGAAAGTGCGCGTTCAACCCGGCGAAATACTACCTGCCGGTC
>CAZIBS010000133.1:0-3610 GCA_964537405.1 uncultured Thermoanaerobaculia bacterium
GGAAACGATGGGAGTAGGCGAAGCAGAAATGCGTCAACCTTCGCAGCCACGTTCCGGCGCCCATTACAGGATTGCGGATTCAGGCCGAAGCGTTTTCACGTTGAATCGCCGGCTCCCGCCCAGTGGTTAAGAGAGTTGCCGCCCCGTCCTATCGCGGAGGCGGAGGCGATTGTCTTTGTCACGTAAAGTTTTGCGCCCTTTACGGCTTCAAGGGGCGCGACACCCCGGGCGAGCAGTGAAGCCATGGCCGCGGAAAAGGTGCAGCCGGTCCCGTGGAAACCGCTGCCTCCGGGCGTCAATCTCCCCTTGAAGGCACTCCACGTCTTCCCATCCCACGCGTAGTCCACGGAGAAGCCCGCCGGGTTGAAAAGACTGTGCCCGCCCTTTATGACAACAAGTTTCGGCCCCAAGGCGCCGATAGTCTCTGCCGCCCGCCGGAGATCGTCCCTGGATTTAATTGCAAACCCGGCCAGCACCTCTGCCTCCGGGATATTCGGAGTAACCGCCGCGGCCATTGGAAGAAGCTCCGAAATCAGCATCCCGACCGCTTCTTTTCGCAGGAGTCGTCCTCCGGCGGTTGCATTCAGAACCGGATCGACGACGAGATTGCGAGCATCGTAAGCCCTCAACGAACGCGCTACCGCCAAGATGGTTGCGCCGTCAACCAGCATTCCGGTTTTTACCGCGTCCGCCCCGATATCGTCCAGGCAACTCTCCATCTGCATGGTAACAAAGGCCGGGGGGACCGGGAAAACGCCCCGGACCCCAACGGTATTCTCGGCAACCACCGCCGTCACCACGGATGCTCCGTAGACGCCGAAGGCGTGAAAGGTTTTGAGGTCGGCCTGAATTCCGGCGCCTCCGCTTGAATCCGAACCCGCAATTGTCAACACCCTGGCGATGACCATGGCGCCTCCTTTAAGACGGCTATTGTACTCCAACAGGAGAATAACGGCCGGAGGGAGAAAGACGCGAACCTACCGCCCTCCCGGGCGTCTTTGGGTGATATACCGCAATTCGCCTGCCTACCGTGTTGCGTGCAAGCACGGTGCATGCAGGTGCGACGGGACAAGGCTCATCTGCGTTGTTGCCTTTACCGATTTGATGCTCGAAGCAGCATTGTCACGACTCCGCTCAAATCGTTACGGCGCCCTCGGTCCTCGGTTAGGCGGCAATTTTCGGTATACTGTGGCCTGAAAGGTTGGGAGGTTCAGGTGCACGCATATTTGATAGCAATCATCATGGGCATCGTGGAGGGGCTGACCGAGTTCCTTCCCGTCTCTTCCACCGGCCACTTGATACTCGCCGGAGACCTGTTGCACTTTACCGGCGCCGAGGCCAAGAGCTTCGAGATATTTATTCAGCTTGGAGCAATTCTGGCGATCGTGGTCCTCTACAGGCGCAAATTGTGGGAGATGGCCTTCCACTGGAAGCCGGACGGCAATCGCCCGGGAACGATCACTCCCTGGCATATCGCCGTGGCCATGGTCCCAGCCGTGGTTTTCGGCTTCGTTCTCTACCATCCTATTAAAAACTACCTCTTTTCCCCGCTGACGGTTCTCATCGGTCTCGTAGTCGGCGGCATCTACATACTCTTCGCCGAAAAATTCGAGCGCCCCGTTATCGCCGGGAAGCTGGATAACATCACTTTCCCGCAGGCCCTCTGCATCGGTCTGTTTCAGTGCCTCGCCCTCTGGCCCGGTTTCTCACGCTCGGGTGCCACGATTGCCGGGGCACTGCTTATCGGCGTTGGATTACGCGCAGCGGCGGATTTCTCCTTCATCCTCGCGGTCCCGATGATGATAGGGGCGACGGGACTGGACCTCTATGAGAGTGCGAACGTACTCAATCGGAACGACACGGCCATATTCGCGGTGGGCTTCGTGGTCTCCTTTCTGGTGGCGTGGCTCACCGTTGCAATGTTTCTGAAGGTTCTCGAGAAGGTGAGGCTGTCACCCTTCGCCTGGTATCGCTTCGGTTTGGCAAGCCTCTTCGGCCTCTATATTTACCCGTGGCACTGAAACCGAAGTGGGCGGTGGAGATAGTGCCCCCGGTACAATCGGGGTGGTTATGCATAACGCAACAACCCCGGGAAGGTATGCTTGGTTTGGGGTTACCCTTGATTCGGGGCAGGATGCCCCCCCCTACGGATTTTTACCCGCTCCCGGAATCACTTAACCACGTCTTTGCTACTCCGTTCCTTCGCGTCTTCGCCGGGAAAGAGTACCACCATTGTGGCGCCCCATCCGCCGTCAGGAGTTCCGGCCGTTTCGAATGAACATACCTCCGGGAGACGCTCCAGCAGCGCCCTCACCGTGGCCCTCATCGTCCCCGTCCCTTTGCCGTGTATAATTCTCACGTCCAGGATATTTCGCTTTCTGCACTCTCTAAGGTACTCCACCACCAAAACCTTCACGTCTCTTGGATTGAAGGCGTGTAAGTCGAGCGTGCCGTCTATGGGTATCCGTAGGGGTTCATTCCCGTTCATGAAAGCCTCCTTGCATCCCGACCGTGGCCCATTGCCCCTAAAGGTTCGGTTGCTTCCATGGCAGTGCGCCCAACGAAAGAGGGCGGACTACAGCCCGCCCTTAGTTGCATCGGTTGTTCCGTCGCCGCTTTGGCCCTACCTATCCGGAACCGCTTTGTAGCCGTAGGCAAGGACGCCGGATTCACCGCCTTCCTGAATACGGCGAAACTCAATGGTTACCGGCAGGCCGATGGCCAGCCGTTCGGGTTCGCAGTCGGCGATCTGGCAGAAAATGCGCGTCCCGTCGCTCAACTCCACCACGCCTATGCAGTAGGGCAGCTCATCGGAGAAACCGCGCGGAGCGGTCCTTATCACCGTGTGGGTAACGACCTTGCCGTCAAGGGGAAGTTGAACCGTTTTGAACTCCCGGCCCTTGCACTCGTCGCAGACAAGGCGTGGGGGGAAGTGAACCTTGCCGCACTTGGCGCACTTTCCGGCTTCGAGCCGGTAGCGCTGCGGCGTGTTCCTGCGAATTACGGCGGGCGTAAGCATCAGAGCACCTCCAGAATGTGAACGAGGGCGCTTCCACCTGAACCGCCCATGTTCTGGGTGAGACCGCGGCGTGGATTGTTCAACTGGCGTTTTCCCGCCTCGCCCCTAAGCTGGGTTACGACCTCGTAAACCTGGGCAATACCGGTGGCCCCCACGGGGTGTCCCTTCGACTTGAGCCCCCCGGAGACGTTCACGGGGAACTTGCCGTCCCTGGCGGTCAGACCGTTTCGGGTCGCTTCACCTCCCTTGCCCTTCTCCACCACTCCAAGCGCCTCCAGGATACATATTTCGGAGATGGTGAAGCAGTCGTGAACCTCGGCGAAATCAATATCGCCCGGCGTGACACCCGCCGCCTTGTAGGCCTTTTCAGCCGCTACGGCCGTGGCGTTGAGCCACGTAATATCCTTACGCTGGTAAAGGGCGATGGAGTCGGTCGCGCTCGCGGAAGCGGCTATTTTAACCACCGGCTTCTTCGAGAATTTCCCGGCCATGTCGAGTGGACAGAGAATCACGGCAGCCGCTCCGTCGCTGATTGGAGAGCAGTCCAGTATGTTCAGGGGATCCGCGACCTTTACCGAATTGATAACCTGG
>CAZIBS010000134.1:0-3575 GCA_964537405.1 uncultured Thermoanaerobaculia bacterium
GACAGTCGTTCCCTTCGGCACGCGCCGGGCCTTGTATCAAGTTTAGCGCATTTAGGGATGTTGCGAAACCAACCCCGGTACCCCGGATTCACCACCTAACCGAGGGCCTGGAGCGACGGAGAGGACTTATAGGATATTGCCGAGCTTGTTTTAGTTGCAGAATGGATGCCCAATCCAGCGATGGTTGATGCGAATAATCGTGGAATTTGGAGATTTGGGGGTAGCGTAACGCCGGTAGTAGAATAAAGATGGAGGGAATTAGCGGATGGTTGCCGGTCTCTATTGGAGGAACTGTACGTATATCTCAAGGGCGGTGTCGGGGCTGGAGCGTCTTTATCATCGTTTTAGGCGTGGTCTGTAGAAGGGAGGGTTGAAGGTGAATACCAAGGAATTAACGTCCGAAGAGGAGCGAATAATCGCCCAAAAAGCAACAGAACTCCCCTTCTCGGGAAAGTACGACGATTTTAAGGATGACGGGGTTTATACCTGCAAACGGTGTGGCGCGCTTCTCTACGATTCCAGAGGCAAGTTCGATGCCCACTGCGGTTGGCCCAGCTTCGACGACGAAGCACCTGGAGCGGTAGAACGGATTCCCGACGTCGACGGCAAGCGAACGGAGATTGCCTGTGCGGCGTGCGGTGCTCACCTCGGCCACGTTTTTTTCGACGAGGGTTTCACGCCGAATAATACCCGGCACTGCGTCAACTCCCTTTCCATGAATTTCATCCCGCGTGGAGAATGTGAAAAGCGGCTAAAGAATCAAAAGGGGGCGGTGTCCAAGCCGGTTCGGGAGAGAGCTATCTTCGCCGGGGGCTGCTTCTGGGGTTTGCAGCACCTGCTTGGATCGAAGGAGGGAATTCTTGAAACGATCGTGGGCTACACCGGTGGATGGACCGAAAAACCGACATACGCGGACGTGTGCGCCGGAGAAACCGACCACGCCGAGGCCGTTGAGGTGTGCTTCGATCCCGCGCTTATTCCCTTCGAGGAACTTTGCAGGTACTTCTTTGAAGTTCACGACCCGACGCAGGAGGGAATGCAAGGCCCCGATGTCGGTCAACAGTACCGCTCGGCCGTCTTCTACACCAGCGGGGAACAGAAACGCACGGCGGAAAAGCTGATAAGAGAGCTTGAAGCCGGGGGATACGAGGTGGCGACCCGCATCGAGAAGGCTGCACGCTTCTGGAAGGCGGAGGATTACCACCAGCATTACTACGATAAGACCGACAAGACACCTTCCTGCCACGTGTACACCAAGCGCTTCTGAAGCTGGCGATTCTCTTGCGGTGCCGTTCCATATAAACCGAGGCTTGTCCAATCCGATTTCAGGAGGGTACGTTAAGTGAAGGTTCCGACGCTGGTTTTGCTGCCCGGAATGGACGGTACCGGCGTCTTGTTCGAGCCACTGGTGGAAGCGTTGCCGAAGGGCGTTGAGACGCTCGTGGTCTCCTATCCCGGGAAGCTTCCCCTCTCCTATGAACGGTTGCTGCCGCTCGTGCTGAGAGCGCTGCCGACGGAGCGGCCCTATATTCTGCTCGGAGAATCCTTTTCGGGTCCACTCGCGATAATGGCCGCCGCCGGGAGGCCCGAAAACCTGAAAGCGGTCATTCTCTGCGCCACCTTCATCCGGAATCCGATCCCGTGGCTTCCGTGTTGGAGTAAATACATTGCGAGAGCGCCTCTTTTTTACTTCTTCAGGGTCTTCCTCCTTTCAAAGGCGGTGGTTGCCGGTTACGCCTCCGGCGGGGTCCTGACGCTGCTCAAAAGGGCACACGCCATGGTTTCTCCTTCGGTCATGGCCGCACGCGCGAGGGCAGTCCTTGGCGTAAACGTAGAGTGGGCGCTGAAAAAAATCGAGGTTCCCATTTTCTTCATGGCGGGGCGCGAGGACCGTGTCGTTCCCCCCAAAAACCGTCGGGAGATTCTGAAGGCGCGGCCGGACGTGAGCGTGTCTCTCGTGGACGGCCCGCACTTGGTTTTGCAGCTTAATCCCGGTGAATCGGCCTCCGTTATAAGAAGGATTGTCGAGGCGGTAGAGGCGTCCGGATGACGGGTTTGGACGGGCATGGGTCGAAGTCCAACGGAAATACGGTACAATGGACATGAAGAGAGGACGCCGGAAGCGGCGCGTGTAAGGAGGGCTTGATGGGTGATGAAAGACGGCAACACGAGAGACATCCCTCGTTCGAGACGATCAAGATGGTAGCGCGTGAGAAAGACGGTAGGGAGCGCACTATAAACGTTGTTCTTCGCGACAGGAGCCACATCGGCCTGGGAGGCGTCTACGTCGGGGACGACGCGCTCAATATGAATGCCGCCTACTACTTCAACGACTTTGATGGTTCCGTGAAGCGGGCCAGGCTGGTATGGCTCGACGAAGTCTTCCAGTACGTTTATCTGTTAGGCTTCCTCGTACCACAGGAATAAGAGGCATTGCCTCCCGTACCAATATCATCATGATTAAAACCGGTAGGGGTGAGAGACTGTGGCGGCTGAAACCGGAAGGAGTTTGTCCAGGTTGAGTTGAGAACATGAAAAGGCCTTCACTTACGAACTACGCGTGGTTGTCGATTGTGGTGGCGGTGGCTACCATCGCTATGAAGGGTCTCGCCTACTGGCTCACCGGCTCGGTGGGATTGTTGTCCGACGCGTTGGATTCTCTCGCAAACCTCGCGGCGGCTGTAGTCGCCCTTGTCGTACTGACGATAGTCGCGCATCCGCCCGACAAAGAGCACGCCTACGGCCACGACAAGGCCGAGTATTTCTCCAGCGGCCTTGAGGGTGGGCTGATCCTACTGGCGGCCCTTGGTATCGCCGCCGCCGCGGTTGAGCGTATGGTTCATCCACGTCCGATCGAGAATCTTGGAATAGGACTGGGCGTCTCGATCGCAAGTTCGATAGTTGATCTCTGGGCGGCCCGAATCCTGATTTCAGCGGGACGTCGTTACAGATCCATAACCCTTGAAGCCGACGCCCAGCACCTGATGACCGACGTCTGGACATCGGCCGGCGTCATCGTTGGCGTCGGCGCCGCGGGTTTAACGGGGTGGACGCTCCTTGATCCTCTTGTCGCGTTGTTGGTGGCCGCGAACATTCTGTGGACTGGATTTCGACTTCTACGGCGCTCGGTGGCCGGCATGATGGATACGGCCCTTCCCGGCGAAGAGCGGGAGAAAGTTGTAAACATTCTCGAGCAGTACAGGAAGGATGGCATCCGGTACCACGCACTGCGCACCCGAAGGGCTTCAGCGCGAAGTTTCGTGTCCGTCCACATCCTGGTTCCGGGATCCTGGACCGTGCAACGGGGGCACGAACTCCTGGAGAGCATTGAAAGACAGATCAGGGAACAGCTCACCGGAGTGACGGTTTTAAGCCACCTTGAGCCGATTGAAGATGAGACAGCCTGGAAAGACACTAAACTGGACCGCGACGATTAAAGAGATGGCGGCATGCTTGGAGCGTCGCTCATCTTGAACAGTTGGATTTTGTAAGTCCTTAGTAATCAGTGTGATATGAAAACAAAAAACCGGCATGGCACCATGCGAGGGTGTCTGTATGGGGTTGGCAAAAGGGGC
>CAZIBS010000135.1:0-3387 GCA_964537405.1 uncultured Thermoanaerobaculia bacterium
GTAGGAGCGGCGTCCCCGCCGCGAATGAAGGTTCAACCCGTAGGAGCGGCGTCCCCGCCGCGAATGAAGGTTCGGGGCTATAAGCCCCTCCTACTTTCCCGCAAGGGCCTTCGCTTTGCGAAGGGCGCTTTGGGCGTCGGCGTTGCTACCGAGGGCGTGGTTGACACGGGCGAGTTCCATCCAGGCACCAGGGTCTGAGGGACTCATTCGCACGGCTTTCAGGAGGGTTTTTCGGGCTTCCGCGAAGCGACCGAGCTTCGCAAGGATAAAACCGTAAACCCTCCAGTCGGCGCCCGAAGTGACGGCCCCATCCGCGTTCAACCCCTTGCCGTACCACCCCGCCGCCTTTTCGATATTTCCCAGGCGAAGGGCTATGTCTCCACGCGTAAGTACGGCCTGCGTATAGGCGGGATTGAGTTTCACGGCTTTCTCGCACCACGGGAGCGCTTCATCCGGCCTGTTCAGGGCCAGCAGGCAGAGGGCCATGCGCAGGTTGCTCTCGGGAAGATGCGGGTTGAGCGAAATCGCCTTTCTCGTGAAGGAGAGGGCCAGATCGGGTCTGTTGGTGTGAAAAGCCCATGTGGCCAGGTTCTCAAGCGTGCTCAATTCATGTATCCCGGTTGCTTCCGCTTCATCGAGCAGGGGTTTTGCCGCGTCGAACTTGTTTTCCGCCAGCAAGCTCTTCGCGACGATGTTATCGTCGGTGGCAAGTTCGAAGAGAACCGCACGGTTTGTGGGGTCCAGTTTCCTGGCCCGCCGGGCCGCCGCAAAGGCGTCCTCGTAGCGTCCCTCGAAGCGCGCGAGGGATGCTTCCATGACGAGCTTGCCTATGGTCTCGGCTTTCCTTGCGACGGCGCGGGCCTCTTCCGTCGAAAGATCCAGGGGTAGGTCCTGCGGACGGTAGTTCTTGAGCAGCCATGCGAGGTTCTCCGGGGTGGTGTTGACGAGGTGGCTCCTCGGCGCGGAGAACTCGATGTAGGGGTGGCGGTCGGTGTTGAGAGCCCCCTTTTCCGCTATCTCAGGGATCTTCGATGGATCCATGACGAAGGTTTGCAGTAGTTGTGCCGGGTTTGTCACGCCGATTCCGGCGAGGCTTGCCTTCACGGCCGGAATCGCCATACGTTTTTTGAGTTCTTCAAGGGTTATGCTCTGCTTCCCCCTGCTGCCGAGCATTATGGAATCGGTGCCGGTGTACCAGAGGGATACGCGGGGAAAGACACTGCAAAAGGAGCGTATTATCATGCGGTAGCCGTCGGGCGATAGTTGGTAGAGGGGGAGGTACTGGGCAAAAATGCCGCCGGGTTTGAGGCGCTTCTTGCCGTTTCGAAAATGTTCGACGGTGTAGAGGTTCGCGGCACCGCCGACGAGTGGTTCGAAGGGGTCGCTGGTGATAACGTCGTACTTTTGGTCGGTCAGGAGGAGGTGGTTGCGCCCGTCGTTGATTATCACTTTCAGCCTGGGATCTTCGAGCACGTTAAGGTTCTGCTTTGCGAAGAAAGGGGCGGTAGTGAGAATCTTCTTTTCCAGCTCAACGCACTGGAAACTTTTCAGGGGAAAGGCTTTCAGTCCGCCGAGGGTGATACCGCAACCCAGGCCTATATTAAGGGCCTTGCCGTACCGGGGCGCGAAGAGCATCGGCAGGATGCCCTGGAGGCGCTGGAGGCGCATATCTTCGAAGAGGGTGGAGGCCTCCACCTTGCCGTCGACGATGAATTCCCGGCCGGCGGGTGTTTTTATGACGGCCGCCGTTTCGGTGACTCCTTCCACGTACTTGAGGACGGTGATCGCCCCGAGCCTTTCATTGAGGAGGTTGTGCTTGAGGTTTGCGCTCATATAGGAGCGCGGGTGGAAGTAGACCCCGGCGGAAAAGATTTTTTCGCTCCAGCGAGGGGGGGTAATGACGGCCACCGTTCCCGCGGCCAGAAGGAGCACGGTGAGCGAAAGCCTGGGTAGGAGTTTGGCTTTGGACTCCGCCATTATGAGGACGAGGCCCAGGCAGAGGGCGACAAGGGCGACGAGAAGCAGGCTGTGTTCGAGGCCCAGTAACGGAAGCAGCAGGAACCCGGCGAGCAGCGAGCCCGCTATGGCGCCCACGGTATTGAAAGCATAGAGGAGACCGACTTGGCTGCCTATGCGCCGTTCCCTGAATACCTCCATGCGGGCCACCAGCGGGAAGGTTGCACCGAAGAGTATGGCCACCGGAAAGAGTATCCCCTCGGCTATGAGCACCTTCTGTGTAATAAAGGCGTCCCACGTGAGACCGTGGGCTATGAGGCCGTCGAGAAAGTGGGAGGGAAGGCCGTTAAAACGGGCCACGGAGGCAAGGGTTACGAAAGCCACCCCGGCTTCAACGATCCCCAGGGCGGCCACCGGGTAAGGTATCCGCTCGACGAAGAGGCCCACGACGGCGCTGCCCAGAGCGAGGCCGAGGAGAAAGACGGCCAGCATCGTGGAGAAGGAGTAGACGGTGCTGCCGAAGACCAGCAAAAGGCCCCTCGTCCAGAGTACTTCGATGGCCAGAGCGATGGCCCCTGAGACTAGAAAGCCCCAGAGCACTATCTTCTCCCTGGCGCCCAGAGTGGGTCGTTCCATTTGCCCCCGGGGTCTTTCACGGGTTTTTTTACCCCGGGTTCCGACGGCGTAGGCCAGCGCGACCGCCGAAAGGGCCACGAATCCGTTCATGGTGACACCAAGGGTCAACGTTCCGGAAAGCCCGAAGCTGGGCAGGAACCAGAAACCGGCGGCCACGGTACCGGCGGCGGCGCCGAGGGTGTTTACGCCGTAGAGCCAGGAGAGCGTTCGTCCGGCCGTCTCCACGCGGGCGAGCAACTTGGCGAGGGTGGGTAGTGTGCCACCCATTGCAGCGGTGGGAATCAGCATGAAGATAAAGGCGGCCAGGAAGCGGAAGACGGCCAGCCCATCGGTGTGGCCTCCCTGGTAGAGGGAGCGGAGAATTGGAACGATGGCTTTGAGGTATAAGGGAAAAACCAGGGCGGATATGCCAACGAGGGTTTCGAGAAGGCCGTATAGCAGCAGTGGTCGTTTGACCGCGTCGGCCTTGCGGCCCACCACCCATGCGCCAAGGGCGAGGCCGCCCATGAAGGCTGCCAGGACGGTGCTGACGGCGACGACCGTGTTACCGAAGACCAGCGTCAGGGAGCGCGTCCACAGCACCTCGTAGACGAGACCGGAAAAACCGGAAACAAAGAAGAGCGCACCCACCAGGGTGGTTGAAAGTCTCTTTTTAGCCATGCAGCCTCCCTCCAAAAGAATAGCACAACAACCCGTTGGGAGCGTAGGAGCGGCGTCCCCGCCGCGAATGAAGGTTTTTGCGTAGGAGCGGCGTCCCCGCCGCGATTCTTTAAGCCGTCATTCCGGCTTGTCCGG
>CAZIBS010000136.1:0-3304 GCA_964537405.1 uncultured Thermoanaerobaculia bacterium
GGAATCGGAGAGGAAATGCGCCCGTCTCGCCTTTGCCCTGCCGCCCGGTGTTTATGCAAGCGTCCTCCTGCAAGCCGTGGGTGTTCGCCTTGTGAAACCGGAGCGCCCCTTTTCCCGCCCTCAAGATGATCCATCCGCTACTTGGCAGGCTGCTGAAAAGCTCCCGTAGGTCGCGTTACCTGCGCCACTATTCTGCTTACCCCGAGAGATCGCGCCAATAGGGTGAGCGGGTGATAGACCGGTGTGGAGAGGTGGCTTTCCACTTGAGTCTTGCAGGAACCGCAAGGGGTAACGACCGCCGCTGGAGCGACCCTGCGTATGCGCTCCATCAACGGCGCGGCTACCTTCTCTGAAAGCTCTGCGTTGGCGGCTTCCAGGCCGAAGGAACCCGCGAGGCCGCAGCATTCCTCCGTCACGTCTACTACTTCCACGCCCGGGATTTTCTTCAGGACGGCCACTTCGTCGTCGTAGGTTCCCGCAACGGCCGCGTGGCACGGGGTTTGATAAACGACCCTCAGGGGAACCGGCCGCAGGTGAATGCCGGCCCCATCCATGAACTCCCTTATATAGGTAAAGAGCCCGGTTGACGCTTCGGCCATTCGCACTCCCTCATCTTCCGGGAAGAAACGAGGCTGTTCCCTGCTCAGGGCCAGGAGGCAGGAGGGCGCCGAAGTCACCAGCGTGAAGCCCCTCTCGATCCACGGCATGAAGGTTCGCCGGTTGAAGTAAACGTCCGGCGCAACCGAGTCCACCAATCCGCGGGCCATCTTGCTGACTCCGCAACAGGCCTGGGGGGGAACGATGACCTCTACGCCCAGGGCGCGCAGCACGGCCACCGCGAGCGCGGCCTCCCCCGACGGGTTGTAGGTATTGCCGTAACACCCGTAGAAGTAGAGCACCCTGCCGCGGCCCTTGCCTTCGTAGTGGTAGAGTTTCGACGGGTCGAAGGCAAAGGTTTTCGCCATGGTGGGAAGAAGTAAGTCGGTGCGTAGACCGAACACTCCCCTGTTCAGCAACCGGACCATTTTGGTAGAACCGATTCTTCCGAGCAGGCGTCCCAGGGTTGGACCGGTCTTATAGCCGAGCGACGGGACCTTTCCCAGGAATTCGGAACGCAGGCGCGCAAGGGGTGGCGTGAAAGCCTCCCTGAAGGCGCTTGCCAGTGAAGCGATGTTCACTCCGGTAGGGCAGTGGAGGGCGCACCGGGAACAACCGATGCACGATTCAAAGACCGCTCTTATCTCCCGCTTGCGAGCCAGGGAAGGGTCAAGTTCACCCGACAGTAAGGCTTGGAGGAGGTGTCCTCTTCCCCGGCCGGAGAACAGATCGTCCCGCGTGGCTTGGGCCGTGGGGCAAAAATCCCTGCACGTTCCGCAGCCGTGGCAACGCTCGACTTCAAAGGCCCACCCTCCTTCGGAGAGACGACCCGGCAGCGCGACGCGCCTGTAGGCCGGGCTGAAGCGAAGACCCTTTTCCATGGGTTCGGGAGAAGCCGGTGCAATGATTCCCGGATTGAGAATTTCCCCGGGGTCAAGTGCGACTTTAATTTTCCGGAAGAGATGGGTGAGTTCTCCATAGATGATGGGAAGGAATGGAGTCCTCAGCCTGCCGTCTCCGTGCTCGCCCGAGAGAGAACCGCCGAGATCCGCCAGGAGTTCGGCCACCTCGCGCGCAATAATGGGTGCCTGCTTGAAGTGATGCGGATCCTTGAGATCAATGAATGGGTTCACGTGAAAATTGCCGTCACCGGCGTGACCGAAAATAACGGTTTCGATCTTTCTGGAGGACAGTATCTTGGCGACTCCCTTGAGATAGGCGGGAATGGCGTCGGTGGGAACGGCGCCGTCTTCGATGAATCGCGTGGACTTCAAGCGTCCCCTTCCCTTGTTGAGAAGAGGACTGGCGGCCTTTCGGAAGGACCAAATCGTAGCCCGCTCCGCCGCGGTTTCGGCCCTCGTATAGCCGCAGGCCCCCGTTGCCCGCCCCGCCTTTACTACTTCGTCCATGGTCACTTCGGCTTCCTCGCGGCTATACCCGTCGGTCTCGGCGATTAATATCGTCCCGGCCCGTTCTGTAACCGGTAGGGGGAAGGAGGCCAATCCCCGCCTGATTATATCGAGAAAGGTGTCGTCCAGTATCTCGCAGGCCGACGGACCGAGAGGCAGAATGTCGATCACGGCCCGCCCGGCGGATACCACGTCGGGAAACTCCAGAAGCGTCACCGATCGGTGGCTGGGAATGGGCTCCAGCCCAAGGACGGCTTCAAAAAAGACCGCCAGGGTTCCCTCCGAACCCACGAATAGCGGCAGAAGATCCACTTCCCCGGCTTCACCCAGGCAATCCTTCAGGTTGTAGCCGGAGGAGTTTGTTCGGCTCCTTGGCCAGGCGGTCTCAATGGAGCTCCTGCCTTCTTCTATAAGTTCGGCGGCGCGCCGGAGGTAAGGATGGGAGTACAACCCGGGTTTTCTCGCTCCCCGTCGGAGTTCTATTTTGGAACCGTCGGAAAGAAGTATCGATAGGGCCTTCACGTGCGTCAGCGTTGTACCGTACTTGACCGAATGGGGCCCCTTCGAATTGTTGGCCAGCATTCCGCCGATTGTGCAGAAGTCCCGGCTGGAAGGGTCGGCTCCGAAACGAAGGCCGTGCGCCGCCGCCGCGCGGTTGAGTTGAGAGAGCACCACTCCCGGTTGGACTACAACCTCCTTCTTCTCCGGCGACAGCGAAATAATCCCGGTCATCCACCTGGACAGGTCGACGACCATTCCCTCTCCAACGCTTTGGCCCGCCAGACCGGAACCTCCTCCCCGAAGCGTGAGCGAACTCCCGGTGGCGGCGGCTCGCCGGATAGCCCAGCCTAAATCGTCCGCCGTCCTGGGATAGAGGACTCCTTCGGGGGTACGGACGTATATGCAGGCTGCTCGCGAGTAGATCGCCCTGTGCACGTCATCCGTTACGTACTCCGCTCCTGGAGATAGGTTGGAAACCATGTTGCCTCCACGGTCTTTTTATAGCACAAATGGCACGCCGTACCCATCCACCTGAATCCACGATGGGGTCGGCCGGACTGCGGCGTAAGGGCATTTGAAGGCGAAATCGGGGGTGTCGGACGAATCAACGGGCGGGGCGGGGCGACATATCTCCCTCCGATGGGCTGATAAAAGGTGTTTTTTAACCGATTCGGGCACGTTGGCGGCACACTCCGGCCTGAATCGATAAAGTTCGGGTTTTTTGCTGGTTCAAGTTTGTATAACTCATCTTGAACAGTTGATCGTGTTTTCCACAGGCAAAACGAGGTAAACTGCCA
>CAZIBS010000137.1:0-3248 GCA_964537405.1 uncultured Thermoanaerobaculia bacterium
GCTGCAATCCAACACCCCATAAGCATTTCAACGTTGTAACGAAAGTAAACTTCGGTAAATAGCTAGGTGCCATATATAAATTAGTTACACTGCTTTGGCCGCCGAAAGATCCGTTGCAAAGGTTTGGCACCTGTTTACCCCGTGGACAACGCGACTAACCGTTCAAGATGAGTTAGGCCTATTTTTGGTAAGCTTCATTGTGAAAACGGTATTATCTGAAGCGTTCCACCGCCATCGCCACGCCGTTTCCACCTCCCAGGCAAAGTGATACGATTCCCCTCCCGGCGTTCCTTTCTTTCATGGCGTAGAGAAGGGTAAGCAGGCAACGGGCGCCCGAGGCGCCGATTGGATGACCCAGAGCTACGGCGCCTCCATTGACGTTGACCTTTTCAGCGGGCAGACCCAGCCTCTTCAACAAAACCACGGCTTGGACCGCAAACGCTTCGTTGAGTTCGAAGAGATCCACGTCTTTCAGCTCCCAACCCGCCTTGGCGGCAACCGCTCTTACCGCCGGCTCGGGAGTCATCATTACCCACTTGGGCTCCAAACCTACCGTCGCGTAGGCTACGATCCTCGCCAGTGGTTTAATACCTTTTGTCTCCGCAAAAGCGTCGGAAGCAACCACCAGGGCCGCTCCGGCATCGCTGATCTGGCTGGAATTGCCCGCGGTAACCACGCCGTCCCGCTTGAAGGCCGGTTTGAGCCCGGCCAGCGCCTCTATTGTAACGCCCGCTCTTATTCCTTCGTCGGAGCGGAAGGAAAGGGGCTCTCCCTTCTTCTGTGGAACGAAGAGCGGAAAGGTCTCCCCATCAAACCTCCCGGCCGCCCATGCGGCTGCGGCCTTTTCGTGACTCTTGACGGAATAGAGGTCTATGGCTTCTCGGGAGACGTTGTACTCCGTTGCGATCAGCTCCCCGGTCATTCCCATGTGCCGCCCGTCGTAAGCGTCCGTCAGACCGTCGGCAACCATGGAATCCGTGATCTCCCCGTGGCCCAGGCGGTAGCCGCTTCGAGCCTTTCTAAGGATATACGGGGCGTTCGTCATCGACTCCATTCCCCCGGCCACCACTACGGATGCGTCCCCGGCTTTGATGGCTTGCGCGCCGAGCATCACGGACTTCAGGCCCGAGCCACAGACCTTGTTGACGGTGAAGGCCGGGACGCTTACGGGCAAACCGCCCCCCAAAGCCGCCTGCCTGGCGGGGTTCTGGCCAACGCCTCCCTGGAGCACGTTGCCCATGATTACCTCGTCCACCTCGTTGGGTGCCACTTTGCCCCTTGCCATAGCCTCCTTAACCACCGGACTCCCCAGTTGGGGAGCGGTAAAGTTCTTGAGACTTCCCATAAGCTTGGCTACGCCCGTTCGGGCGCCTGACAGAAGGACTATGCTTGACATCTTTTCTCCTTATCAACCAGCCGGATTAAAACAGCTTGTCTTTTAGGGCCGGCCCCAGGACTATGAGGGCGTCGCCCGCGTGTATGCGCGTACTGCCGGCCGGGTTAAAGGTCATGGTCCCGTCGGTCCGCTTGATAGCAACAACGAGAAGCCCGTGTGTTTTCAGGAGATTGGTTTCGGTGAGGCTCTTTTCCGCCAGCTTGTGATGCTCGCCGATTGAAAACTCAACCATCTGGAGTTCAAGGTTGTCCTTCTCCGTGGCCATTTCTATAAAGTCGGTGATGTTGGGATTGAGGATCATTCCCGCTATGCGTTTGCCGCCTTCCCTGTAGGGGCAGATAACCTTGGAGGTCCCGGCCTGGAGAAGCCTGCGTTCGCCGCTCGCTTCGTTCGCCCTCGCCACTATGAGGAGGTCGGGGTTTATATCGCGTGCCGCCAGTACCACGTAAAGGGTGTCGGCGTCGCTGGGAAGTAAAACGATCAACCCCTTGGCCTTGAGAACCCCCGCCCTCTTCAGGACATCTTCTTCCCGCGCGTCTCCCGGAACCGCGAAAACTCCGGAAGCAAGGAGCTTATCAACCTCTTCCGCCCGGCGTTCAACCACGAGCAATGTCTTGCCGGCCTTCGCGAACTCCTTGGCCACGACCGAACCGATGCGGCCATAGCCGCAAAGGATGTAGTGCCCCGAGAGGTCCCGTAGTTGCTTTTCCATTCTACGCCGCTCCAGTGCTTCAAGGGATCCGCGCTCAACAACGAAGCTGAAGAGTCTCGTCAGGTGGTATGAAAAAATTCCCACACCCGCGACGATAAGCACAATGGTAAATAGTTTACCCGCATCCGACAAAGGACGCAACGTTTCAAAGCCGACGGTCGAAAGGGTGATGACGGTCATGAAGAGGGAATCCAGTGCCGAATAGCCCTCCAGCGACATATAGCCGAGGGTCCCGGCAAGGAGAAGCAACGCAAGGCTGGCTATGACTCCGGCTATGTCTACCGTGGGACGCTTCATGGCCAACAACTTCTCCTCAGGCCGCATCGCACGGGGTCTTTGACCGGCCCATGAGAGCCCCTGCCGCGTTGAGGACGCGAGCCTTGGCCTCTTTCAACGTTCCCTCTATGGAGAAACCGGCCGCCAGCGGGTGACCGCCTCCGCCGAAGCTCCTGGCCAAACCGTCCACGTGAATCCGTCCCTTGCTCCTCACGGAAACGTTTATTGAACCGACTCCCAATTCCACGAAGAGGAAGGCCAACTCCACGCCCCGTACTACCAGTGGAATATTCACGACGGCCGGCATCTCCATGGGGTCAATCCCATATCTGTCCAGCATATCGTGACTTATTTCCGAGTAGGCAAGGGCGCCGTCGAAATCAAGGCGTAGGTTCTTAATCACTTCCCCCTCCAGCCTAACCTCGCCTATCCTGCGTTGCCAATTCAGGGCCAGGTGAATTGCGTAAGGCTTCGCCCCGGCTGCAACCAGTTCAGCCCCGGTATGAAAAGTATCCGGAGTACACCTCTCGTAGGAGAATGAACCGGTATCGACGCTTATGGCGGCAAATATGGGGGTCGCCACCTCCTCCGTCAAAGGTGTTTCCATGGCGCGCAGGAGGCCGAAAAGTATTTCTCCCGTTGAGCCCGCCGATGGTTCTACTATACGGTGATGAAAAACCGGGTCGCAGCCGCCGTGGTGGTCAAGACAGACCTTGGCGGCAGTGCTCCGCATAAAAACCTCCTCCAGCCTGCCAAGCCGGTAGGTCTTCCCGACGTCCAGGACTACGACCGCGTCTGCGCGCCCCAGGAAATCCCGGTGAGCTTCGGGCTCGTAAACCAGGATCTCTTCCTCACCCAGAAGCA
>CAZIBS010000138.1:0-3170 GCA_964537405.1 uncultured Thermoanaerobaculia bacterium
CGAAGGTATGAGCCATGGCCGGCGCCAAGATTACCTTGGGTGGATGTACGATGGATCCCCACCAGTTCACTGCCTCGTGAACGATTGGTACGTCGAAGAAGGCGACGATGGCGACGATGGCCGCGATCTTGGCGGTCCTGGCTTCATCGCGGCCGAAAACCCTCAGCAGAAAATAGGCGCTGTACATCAGCCAGAGAATCAATGCGGAAGTGAGGCGCGGTTCCCACACCCACCACTTTCCCCACGCGCTACGTCCCCAAATGGGGCCGCTGGTGATCACGATCGTGATGAAAACCCACCCCACTTCCGCCGCCGCGTGGGCCAAGTCGTCGTAGCGCCCTTCTTCCTTCCAAAGGTAGAGAATGCTGAAGATAAAGGCGAGGAAGAGAAGGACATAGCCCGCTATGGCGGAGGGAACGTGGTAGTAGAAGATCTTCTGGACCGCGCCCATTTGTCGCTCGATTGGGGCGTAAAAGAAAACCATCGCCAGTGAGAAGACGTTCATTACGATAGCCGCCGCCCAAAGAATTCCCAGCCATTTGCCCTTCGACATTTTTACTCCTCCACGGCGCTTTCGAAGAGAACCATCGAAGCCGTAAAAAATAGTATATCAAACAGCAGAACGAGTCTCAACCAATGGTTGTCCCACGAAAAGCCCGGAGAGGTGGCCTGCTGGGTCAGGGTAGCGGCGGCAATGAAGAGGGGGATGAGGATAGGAAATAGAAGGATCGGGTAGAGAACCTCACCTCCCCGAAGGTGCGCCAGCAGCGCCGCGAACAGGGTGCCAACCGCGGCGTAGCCGATCGACACGGCCAGCCAGACGAAGGCAAGGATCAGCGGGTGGGTTCCCATCCGGTAATCAAGAAAGAAAAAGGCCAGCGCCATCACCAATGCGTCCAGGACCAAAAGGAAGAGTAGGTTCGCCAGGAACTTGCCGAGGTATATGGCGCTTCGGTCACATGGGATCAGGAGCAGGGCGGAGAGGGTTCCATTTTCGGTTTCCTTGCGAAAGGAGGCGGCCATGAAGATGCTCCCTCCGAAGAAGATGAGAAGCCACAGGAGACCACCGCCCGTTTCGTTTAAGTTCACCCTGGTCGGATCGAGGGCGAAGGCAAAGAGAACGAGCGACAGAAAGGCGAAGAGGATCGAAGACGCCATGTTTTCCTTGCGCCGGATCTCCTCCCTGAAATCCTTCATGAAGATGAGGCCCGCGACCCGCAGGTATTTCACTGGTAGGTCTCCTTACCCGTTACGGCGAAATAGCGTTCTTTAACCTCTGCGGCGTCCATACCGCCCACGTCCCCATCCCAAACCAGTCTTCCCTTGCTTAGTACGGCAACCCGGTCGGCGAGGCTGATACAGTCCGTCAGGTCGTGTGTTATCAGGATCACTCCGCTGTCGCTTGTTTTCAGAGTCGATAGAAGTTTTGTGAAAGTCCGGTGCCCCTCCGGGTCCAGACCGGCGTAGGGTTCATCAAGGATGAATAGCGATGGGGTGGTTAGCAGGACCCTTGCGATGGAGAGGCGCTGCTGCATTCCCCTTGAAAAGTTCCCTACTCTCTTTCGGCCGGTGGATGCCAACCCCACGCGTTTCAACAACCCGGTGGTCTTCGAATCCACCTCCGATATTCCGTAGAGGCGCCCAAAGAAAAGGAGGTTCTCGCGGGCCGTCAGGTGGCCGTAGATGAAGGACCGGTGCGACAGGTACCCTATGGAGCGTCTGTAGGCGCCCCTGTTTCGTTCTTCTACCTTGGTTCCTCTATAGAATATGTTCCCCTTCTGCGGACGGGCAAGGGTTGTTATCACGCGGGACATGGTGGTTTTGCCGGCTCCGTTGGGCCCCAACAGCAGGAGCAGTTCTCCACAATTAAGCGCCAGAGAAACGTTATCGAGCGCCACGCTCCTTCCGAAGGTTTTTGTCAGCGATTCTGTTCTCAGGAGTTCCACCTTCCCACCCATGCGCCGATTCTAGCAACGCGGCGGCACCACGTCAAACGCACGGCGCGCCCCGAATTCCGCGATGGTTCGGACGGATTACGGCGTAAGGGCATTTGAAGGTAAAACAGGGCGCGCCAATTCCGGCGTTCCCGCACCGCCAAACATCCCGCTCGTAGTAGGGAAGGGCGCCCCTGCCCTCCCGCCCGCCGTTTCGGTTCGGCACCGGTCGGCCACGGTGGGCCGCCCCTACCCGGATATTAAAAGGGGGTTGCCTGCGCAACCCCCCTCTTTGGTACCGGTGTGTCTCTTTCAGGGCGTACAAACGCCGCCGCCCTTGCCGCGCTTGTAGCCGGTACAGGCCTCGCCGCCGTTCGGGTTGACGATCCGAATAGCGGTGCAGACTCCCTTGGAGAACCGGTTCTTCAGTTTTTTACCCTTCTTAATGACGATCTTTCCGCTGTTCTTCCACTTCACGTTGGCCCAGGCCGTTGTGTCGCCGCCGATGTAAACCTTGCAGTTCGGATCGAAGCCCGTTCCGAAGATCTTGATCCTGAAGGTCGAGGGTCTCCCGGGCGCCATTCCTTTCCTGATGCTGGTGACGGTCGGGGGATCAACGAGCGCAAAGGAAGCCGAATCGCCGTAGGCGCCGCTTCCAAGGTCGGTCACCCTGACGACGTAACCCGTTCCCGCCGACAGACTTGCCGGCACGATGTAGGAATAGCTACCGTTGTTGGGCGCGCTGGAAGCGATTGTCGTAACGAGGCTGCCGTTTTGGTAGAGGTCTATCTTCACCGAGCTTCCGCACTGGCTGCTCGTCCAGGAAATCGTCGTAGGGCAGGTCGCGCCGACGCTCCAGGCGGAACCGCTCGTCGGAGCGGTGCTGGTGAGTATGCACCCGCCGACAGCCGTGAAGTCCGCTCCGATCACATTTACGCCGCTGATGGTGACGTTCCGCGAGGTTGGGCTGAAGGTATAGCCGCTCTTGGCCGGCGTTACCGTGTATGAGCCGTTTACCAGACCGGAGAAGGTGTAGTTGCCCGATGAGCCGGTCACGGCGCTCGCACTTGAAGCGCCGGTAAGGCTCATTGTCACGCCGCTTGCCGTGGCGCCGCTCACCGTACCCGAAATGCTGTAGGTCGTCGTCGAGGTCGCCGTGAAGTCCGCTCCGATCACATTTGCGCCGCTGATGGTGACGTTCCGCGAGGTTGGGCTGAAGGTATAGCCGCTCTTGGC
>CAZIBS010000139.1:0-3044 GCA_964537405.1 uncultured Thermoanaerobaculia bacterium
AAGCGGAATCGAAGGGGTTGGTTGAGGTTACGAGCGGTTAGAGCGGCATGGGAACCTCCAAGAAATGGATATTAGTGTTCATTTCAGCCGATTGGGCTGGCTTTTTGGCACACTTCGGCCTGAATCAATGGAATTCGAGTTTTTCGCGGGTTCAGGTTCGTGCAACATATATCCGCTTTCCAGGAAAGCTGCTATTTGTCGAAATTGAAGGAAGGGTTCGTAGAACTCCCTGCCGATGCGCAACAGGAGTTGACTACCGGTGCTTACTACCTTCCCGGCCTTTGGCCCAAAGGTCCCCAATCCCTTGATGGGTAAAACACCGTAGGCGAAAAACCGTGGCCGGCAGAGTTTTTCCAGGCCCATCCGCATCAACCGTCGCGGGATGGGGGAAGGACTATAGCCTGGAAAACACCAGGCTCAACAACGGGATCGACGCAAGAAACACGGGCCTGTGGAAACTCTACGACAGCGTGGTATTATTCCGGTGGCGGCAATCGGTTCCGGCCGCGGGAGGATAAAATGAAAGAAGGTAAGCGCAGGGTTGCCCTGGGCGTTAGCGCCGGTATAGCTGTCTACAAGTCGTGCGACCTGGTCAGGCGCCTGATGGAACGGGGCTGCGACGTGCGCGTGGTTATGACGAAGCACGCAACCCGAATGGTTTCACCCATAACATTTCAAGCTCTCTCCGGGAATGCGGTTATTACGGGGCTTTTCAATAAAGACGGTGCTCCATCGATCTTCCACATCGAACTCGCGGAGTGGGAGGAGTTGTTGCTGGTAGCCCCGGCAACGGCCGATATCCTCGGCAAGTTCGCCCACGGCATCGCGGATGATTTTCTCTCCACTCACTACCTGGCCAACCGCGGAGCCCCCGTGCTGCTTGTTCCCACGATGAACGGCAACATGTACCGTCATCCGGCCGTCCGGGAGAACCTTAGAATTCTGGAAGCGAGGGGCCACGCATTGATGAAACCGGCAAGCGGCGTCCTTGCGTGCGGAGACGCGGATGAAGGCAGGTTGCCGGAACCGGCGGAAATCGCCGGGAAGGCCCTTTCGCTACTCGAAGGCAAAGGCGGTCTTGCCGGGGTCAGGGTGCTTGTTACGGCCGGTCCAACGCGGGAGGCCGTTGACGCGGTTCGCTACCTTACCAACCGTTCCTCCGGAAAGATGGGCTACGCGGCAGCGCGGGAAGCGGTGAAGAGGGGCGCAAGCGTGACGCTTCTTTCGGGGCCGGTGGCCCTTGCTCCTCCCGCTGGCGTGGCCTTTCAGGGTGTGACTACGGCGGCGGAAATGGACGCGGCGGTGCTGAGGTCCTTTCCCGCTTGCGACGTGTTGGTTATGGCCGCGGCCGTGGCCGACTATCGTCCGGCCGCAGCGTCATCCTCCAAGCGGAAAAAGAACCGGGAACCATGGACCGTAGAGCTGGAACCAACGACGGATATCCTCTCCGGATTAAAGGCGCTGAAAAAACCCGGCCAGTTCGTCTGCGGTTTCGCGGCGGAGACGGAGGATCTCGTTGCCAATGCTCGGAAAAAGCTCGAAGCCAAGGGACTGGACCTAATCGCGGCAAACGACGTCTCGTTGACGGGAGTCGGCTTCGATTCGGAGCGGAATGCGCTGACGCTGCTCTGGCCAGGCAACGGCGAAGAGAGTATTCCCAATGTCTCCAAGGATGAGTGTGCGCGGTTTCTCTGGGATACCATCATGGAGAGGATGCGTGGATAGTGAATCGCTGAAGGAGCAACTCGCATTGCGAGCCGAATTCCTGAAGGACCAGGGTCTTGACTACGGTTTTGTCGGGGAGCCCAACAACGGGACGGCGGCTTCTTCTAAAATGCTTGAGGCGATCAGGAAGGAACTTGGCGACTGCACCCGCTGTAAACTATGGAAGAATCGTCGCAAGATCGTTTTCGGCGCAGGAAACCCGAACGCACGCATTCTTTTCGTCGGAGAGGGGCCCGGGGCGGAGGAGGACGCCACCGGCATCCCCTTCGTGGGTAAGTCGGGGAAGCTGCTGACCGACATTATCACCAAAGGGATGGGTCTTACCCGCGAGCAGGTCTACATCGCCAACATCATCAAATGTAGGCCACCCGGGAATCGTAACCCGGAACCGGACGAAGCGGCCGCCTGTATGCCCTTCCTCGAAGCGCAGATAGATGCGGTGGCGCCGGAAATTATCGTGGCGCTTGGCAAGATAGCGGCGCAGAACTTCCTGGGCCGGGAGATAAAAATCACCAGGGAGCGCGGTAGGTGGCGGGAGTTTAAAGGGATACCCCTCATGTTGACCTTTCATCCCTCCTACCTGCTCAGGAACCCTGCGGGCGCCAAGCAACAAGCCTGGGAGGACATTCAGGCGGTAATGGAGAGGCTGGGGATCCCCATTCCATCGAAGAAGTTGCACCCATGAAGCGCGCCCGTCTCCTCCTCGTTGCCGTAGGCGTCTTTGTTTGGGTGCCCTATCTGGTTCTCAAGTACTACTGGGGAATTGATTTTCCGGTGGGTTACGTCCTGGCGGTTCACATTCCCTGCATGGTGGCCGCCCTCGTCCTGAGGATCATGGAGTCACGCAGGCGGCGAAGAGCATCGACCACCGATTTTCATGGGAAACAATCAACCCTACAATCTGAGAGTCAACGTCAAAGATAGATTTCTTGCTATGGTAGTCATAACCGGTTACGGGTATAGTCAGCTTATTTGAGGCTGGTAAATATCGGAATCCATTAGGAGGAGCACCTTGATCAGTTAGTCGCGTTTTCCACAGGGCAAACAGATTCCTCGGCTTCCTTTCGGGGCACCGTCATCACCGCTTATAAAATGGACACTTCAACCGATTTCGGCTTGACTCATCTTGAACAGTTGAATTTTGTAAGTCCTTAGTAATCAGTGTGATATGAAAACAAAAAACCGGCATGGCACCATGCGAGGGTGTCTGTATGGGGTTGGCAAAAGGGGCGGTTATGCAAGTGGTTCTAAGAGGCTGTATCTCCCATGGGGCTTAGCAGGCTGCTGAAAAACTCTCCATAGGTCGCGTTGCCTGTGCC
>CAZIBS010000140.1:0-2916 GCA_964537405.1 uncultured Thermoanaerobaculia bacterium
GGAATCAGACGGCCGCCCCGGTGAGTCATTACCGTCCGATTCCGGTCGCGCTTCGCTTGCCGGAATGACGACGTGAAGGGACGAGCGGGCCGCTACGGTTGGGGAATGTCCTTTGTAGCGGCCGCTCGCTGAGCGGCCGAAACCCCGGCCTGTCCGACAGGCCGCTACGGGAAGAAGAAATGCCGCATACGAAACCTAGAAGTTGGGCACGAAGCCACGCATTTCGTTTGCCGGGCAAGAATGTAGGTCCTGGTTTAGTTGCTGTTACGTGGTGTACGCATGAGCGGCGGTGCATCAACGCCGAAATGGAAATAATATCCCAAGCTCTTGACGATGATCTGGGAAGGGAATCACACGATGGTCATGCACAAGTAATTGTTGTAACCATCATGCCGGATCACGTACACTTGATGTTGGGGATGGACGGTCGTGGTTTATCTCTATGGGAATACGTAAAGATGTGGAAATGGTTGTGGACCCGCAGGTTAACGAAAGAGCGTGGAGAGCAGCTTTGGCAGAGGAGCTTCTATGATCATTGGATGAGACGGGAAGAAGGGAGCGAGTATGCGGCATACATTGTTGAAAATTCAGTGCGGAAGGGAATCGTAAAGAATTGGCGCGATTATCCATATACCCGCGTGTACGTCAATTCGTTGTAGCGGCCGCTCGCTGAGCGGCCGAAAATCCGGCCTGTCATCGACGGGCCGCTACGATGAAGGATGGCCTTTGCACCGGCCGCTCGCCGAGCGGCCGAAAGGGAATCGTAAAGAATTGGTGCGATTATCCATATACCCGCGTGTACGTCAATTCGTTGTAGCGGCCGCTCGTTGAGCGGCCGAAACCACGGCCTGTCATCAACGGGCCGCTACGGTGAAGAATGAAAAAAAACGAAAATGTAAAAAAACGGGTATCGAAAGCTCCTTTTAAAGCAGCGCGCTTTGTTCCATGGCTCCACTTGTTCTCGCGGCAGGTGCAATTCGCGCTGGACCTCGGGGTGCTGGCCGGGGCTTTCGCGCTGGCGTACCTCCTGCGTTTTGATTTCACGATACCGGAGGAGATGCTTCACCATGGAATCGTGCAACTTGCTTTCGTGGTATTCCTCCAATTTTCCATCCTCTTCATTGTCGGCGTTTACGCTTTTATCTGGCGCTACGTAGGTCTGGCGGAAGTAGGGGTCTTTCTGAAAGCCGCCCTGTGGTCGATGATTATTCTTGTGATGTTGAGGCTGGGGTTGCCCGGCAAACTTGGGGAATTGCGTATTCCCTTGTCTATTATACTAATGGATACTATCCTGGCCTTTGGCGGGGTGCTTTCTCTGCGCGTTGTTCGAAGAGTCTTCTTCGAGCGTTACGAAAAACGGGAGTGGTTGCAAAACGGCAACAACGGCGGAAGGCATAAAACGGTGTTGCTCATCGGGGCCGGCAGGGCCGGAGTTTTGGCCGCGAGGGAAATCCTTGGCCGCGGTGACCAGGAGTTGAAGATCCTTGGGTTTGTGGACGACGACCCGGAGAAGCAGGGCGCCGTCATTCAAGGGATTAAGGTTCTTGGAACCATGAAGGAGCTTCCCGCGCTGGTTGATGGGCTGGATATCGACCAGACAATCATCACCATCGCAAAGACTTCCAGGCAGACGATTACAAATATTGTGAAGCTTTGTGAAAGTATTCCCGTCAAGGTCCGCATCATCCCTGGTTACTACGACATCCTCGGAGGGCGGGTCTCCGTCAGCAGTATAAGGGATGTGGAGATAGAAGACCTTCTGGGACGGGATCCCGTGCGGTTGGACGATGAAGGGGTTGGAAGGTTTCTCTCGGGCGCGTGCGTGGCGGTGACGGGTGCCGGTGGTTCTATCGGCTCCGAGCTGGCCAGGCAGGCGGCAAGGCTGGGGCCGTCGAAGCTGGTTCTTGTCGAAAGAGCGGAATTCGCCTTGTTCGATATTCACAGGGAGTTGCGGGAAGCGTGGCCGGGGGGCGCTATCGTGCCCTTTGTGGGAGACGTAACGGACGAAAGCCGGATGCGGAACCTCTTTGCCGAGCACGCGCCGAAGATCGTCATTCACGCCGCGGCGCACAAGCACGTTCCCATGATGGAATGGAATCCCACGGAGGCCGCCAGGAACAACGTGGGCGGCACCTTCACGGTGGGCCGGGTCGCCGGTGAAATGGGGGCTGAGGTCTTCGTCCTGATCTCTACGGACAAGGCCGTAAATCCAACCTCGGTGATGGGGGCCTCCAAGCGTGTGGCGGAGCTGGTTGTGCAGTATTTGAACGGACTGTACCCCTGCCGCTTCGTTGCCGTACGCTTTGGAAACGTCCTTGGTTCGGCTGGGTCGGTCATTCCTATCTTCAGGCAACAAATCGCCAAGGGCGGCCCCGTTACCGTTACTCACCCCGACATGGTGCGTTACTTCATGACCATTCCCGAAGCCTCGCAACTGGTGCTTCAGGCGGGGGCAATGGGCAAAGGGGGCGAGATCTTCGTTTTGGACATGGGCGAACCGGTCAAGATCGTTGACCTTGCCAAGGATATGATATCTCTTTCCGGCTTTAAACCGTACGATGACATTGACATCGTTTTTACCGGTGTAAGGCCCGGAGAAAAGCTCTTTGAGGAGTTGCATACGAGCGAAGAGCGAGTCAACAAGACCAAGCACCCAAAAATCTTCATCGGCAAAATCAACCCGATGGCCGACGATAAAGTGAAAAAAGCGCTGGCGCGTTTTCGAGAGCTTGCGAAAACGGGAAACGATGGCGAATTGAGGGCCTACCTTAACGAACTTCTGCCCGAAGCAAGTATCACGCAGGTATGAGAGAAAAATCGCCCTTTGCAAGCAAAGGGCGCTACGGAGAATTCGCCCTTTGGCAAGCAAAGGGCGCTACGGAGAAATCGCCCTTTGACGAGCAAAGGGCGCTACGA
>CAZIBS010000141.1:0-2855 GCA_964537405.1 uncultured Thermoanaerobaculia bacterium
TTTCGCTTCGCCGTCTTCACCTCCGTTCTCAGGTTTGTCTCCATTTTAGCACATGGTTTCGTTCCGGTCCACTATACTTTAAGGTTTTCCGGAACCACCCTGCCCTCTGCTTAAACAGCAATTACCGTGCCAGCTTCGCCCTTTAAGGCTATTCCCCGCAGCTTCAGGCTCGTGGGGCGATCTTTGCGGGCAAAGGCCGGAGAAGAGTGTCGGCCATTGTCCTCGAGTTAAGGGTAATACCTTTGCAATCAGTAAGTTATGTGGTGGGGTTAATTTACCGGTTGGATTAAAGAACGTACTTGTATTCTTTTCCACGACTGAACTCACCAAAAAGAGGCCAGGTGACAAGGGATCAGACGTCCGGAGAAAGCATTTGCACGGGTAGCCGGTGAGACCATGCAAAAAGAAGGTGAAACAGTAAAAAAGGCTAAGAGGTCCGAGGTAACTGGGTGATTAGGGGATTAGTCGAGGGTTGAATAGGGCCGCAGCGCTCCAGCTTCCTCCATTACTCGCCGCCTCCGTCTCACCGTTAAATCCGGGGACAGCTCGGCCTCTCGTTTAACGTCATGGTGGATTTAGGGTAACTTATAGGTATTGCCTCAGCCACTCCCGTTGGGTATGCTGGAAACCATGGTGAATTTGCTGGAAGTCCTGGACTTGACGGTTACTTTCCCAACTCCCGCCGGACCGGCGCCGGTAGTAAATGGAGTTTCTCTGCGGGTGGAGAGGGGCGAGGCCGTGGCTGTGGTGGGAGAATCGGGCTGCGGCAAGTCGATGACGGCCTTTTCCATCTTTCGACTCGTTCCCGGTCCGGGCCTTATAACCGGGGGACGAGTCTTGTTGAAGGGCCGCGACCTCCTGCAGGCTTCGGAAAAGGAACTCTGCTCCGTGCGCGGACGCGAAATGGCGATGGTTTTCCAGGATCCCCTCTCGGCGTTGAACCCGGTGATGACGGTTGGAGCGCAGATAATGGAGGCGGTCAGGGCCCACGAGAAGGTTTCGCGAACCGAGGCCAGAGACAGGGCAATCGAGTCGATGAGGCGCGTGGGCCTGCCTTCCGCCGCCCGGCGAATGGATGACTACCCGCACCAGTTCAGCGGCGGGATGCGCCAGCGCGTCCTTATCGCCATGGCTTTAGTCTGCGGCCCCTCCCTCCTCGTCGCCGACGAACCGACAACGGCAATTGACGTTACCGTCCAGGCCAGGATTATGGATCTACTCGACCGCCTCCGGAAAGAACTGAAAATGGCTGTTATCCTCATCACCCACGACATGGGCGTAGTGGCTCGTTTTGCCGGGCGCGTCTACGTAATGTACTGCGGGATGGTGGTAGAAGAGGCCCCGGTAGAGACCCTCTTCAGCGCTCCCGGCCACCCCTACACGCGGGGGCTGCTGGCGTGCGTACCGAGAATTGGGGAAAATGCGACGCGTCTCAGGGCCATTCCCGGCTCGGTGCCGCCTTTCGGTCATGTGCCTCCCGGTTGCCCCTTCGCCCCACGATGCGGCCAAAAGGCGCCACTCTGCGAGGAAGCAGTCCCGCCCCTCCGCCCTTTGGGTGATGGTCACTTCGTCCGGTGCGTCTTCGCAAACGAAGACGAAAGTTGATGTCCACGGTCACTTCCAGCCGCCACCTCCTCGAGGTTCGCCACCTTGTCCACAAGTACCCCGTCCGGAGAGGTTTCTGGAAGCGGGTGAAGGGGTACGTTCACGCCGTCGACGACGTGAGTTTTTTCGTGGACGCCGGAGAAACGCTGGGCCTCGTGGGAGAAACGGGGTCGGGCAAAACCACCGTCGGGCGGTGCGTGGTGCGCCTCCTGGAACCTACTTCGGGCGAGATAATCTTTGACGGTGAGGACCTCCTCGCCCTCAAGGGAAAGGCTCTCAGGGAGAAGCGCAGGAACTTCCAGTTCGTCTTCCAGGACCCCTTCGGCAGCCTCAACCCGAAGATGACCGTCGAAACCATCGTCGGCGAACCCCTTCTTATACACCGTATGGGGAAGCGGGAGGAACGACGGCGTAGGGTCATCGAACTGCTTGAGCAGGTAGGGCTCGACGGTTCCGCCATGGCACGGTACCCGCACGAGTTCTCCGGTGGACAACGCCAGCGCGTCGGTATTGCGAGGGCGTTGGCCCTAAAGCCGCGTTTCATCGTCTGCGACGAGCCGGTCTCGGCCCTCGACGTTTCGGTACAGGCGCAGATTGTCAACATTCTACGGGAGTTGCAGGAAGAACTCGGCCTCGCTTATCTCTTTATCGCCCACGGCCTCGGCATCGTGGCCCACCTCAGCGCACGCACGGCGGTAATGTACATGGGACGCATCGTTGAAATCGCTCCCACCGAAAGGCTCTTCTCGAAACCGCTCCACCCTTACACGCAGGCCCTTATCGCTTCGATTCCCGAGCCTGACCCGACCGCGCCGACTACACCCCTTCCGCCCGTGGGCGATCCGCCCTCAAATATCCTCCCGCCACCGGGTTGCCGCTTCGCTGATAGGTGTCCCCTCGAAGAGGCAAAATGCCGGGAGGGCCAGCCGGAACTACGAGAGTTAGGAAACGGCCACTTCGTCGCCTGCCGCCTGGTCAGGTAAAAAGGCGGAAGGAACAACGTCCGTTCGGCCAGTTAAACGAGGCCCCTCAAGCGTCAGGGGTAGCACCTGGGAACTGATAAAGATGGGTCGGAGTCCCCTCACTCCGCGCGCAACGCCGCCTACGGTTCCCGGGGCGGGTCTCTGCTCCTTGTTTCCCTCGCTTGCGAAGGCTTCCCTCCTTGGTCGCCTTCTCGCGGGAAAACTACGGAGTATCCCGCCCTTCTCATCCCCCTCTAAATACGCCCTTTGTGGGATATCTTCGAAGAT
>CAZIBS010000142.1:0-2719 GCA_964537405.1 uncultured Thermoanaerobaculia bacterium
AAATCCCGGTGAGCTTCGGGCTCGTAAACCAGGATCTCTTCCTCACCCAGAAGCAGGAATCGCAGGTCGGAGGGAACGGGGGTATCGTTTATTACGTGCACATCTTTGCCCATAGCCTTTAGAGCACGCTCCAGAGCCAGCTCGCAACCTACTCCGTCGCCGTCGCTTTTTACGTGAGTCGTAAGCCAAACACATTCGGCCCGCGAAAGTACTCGCGCAATCGCTTCCGTTTCTCTCTGGTCAGCCTTCACTTTCATCCACCTTCACCTTCACCAAGTTGTAGACCTCGCGCTTAGCCATGGCATTCTCTTTCGCCAACGCCTTGATAGCCGCCTTTTCATCCTTGCCCGATGCCAGGAGTTCGGCCACCCGCCTTGAGGCCGCCTCGGCCGTAAGAGGCTTTCGCTCCCTTTTCGCGGGAGGCCCGAAGATCACCACGAACTCCCCTTTCTCTTTCACCGTTTCAGGCTCTTCCACAACGGCTATGGTCTCGAAGTATTTAGTTAGTTCGCGTTCCACCACGCATTTCCTTCCCGTAAGTTGTTCCTTGCCGTCTTTGAGGAAACTCCGAATGCGGTGGGGCGCTTCATAGAAGACCAGCGTGGACGGGTCGTCTCTCAGCCCTTCCAGCAAGCGCCTTCTCTCTCCTGCCTTCCTGGGTGGAAAGCCCAGGAAAAGGATTCTGTGGCCGGGAAGTCCGCTTGCGGAGAGCGCCGTGACCAGGGCCGAAGCACCCGGTACCGGGACAACGGGAATCCCCTCTTCCCTGCAAGCCCGGACGAGCAGGTAGCCCGGGTCGGAAATACAGGGAGTTCCGGCATCGGTTACGAGGGCGATGGATTCGCCCTTCCGGAGAAGGGCGCAAACCTCGGCCACCTTCTTCGATTCATTTCCGGCGAAGAAGGATTGCATAGGCTTTGAAATAGCGTAGTGGGCGGTGAGCCTCGAGGTTACGCGCGTATCTTCGCACAGGATCAGGTCCACGCTCTTCAGGACTTCTATGGCCCGAAACGTGATGTCATTAAGGTTGCCAATAGGCGTAGCGACCACAAAGAGCGTTCCCAACCTTCCAGTGCCTCCAACAAGGTTGGCGGATTATAACACACTTCCCGCGTCCCGGGGCCGAGGGAGTTCACCCTGAATCCGCCACCTAACCGAGGACCGGGGACAGCATAGAAGGCCTGGATGTGAGCAGACTGTTGAAAAGCTCCCGTAGGTCGCGTTACGCCGTAGGCAGGCGCATTCAGGTTTAGGTTGTGAATTTCGGTTAACCCCCCTCTTGACAAATGAGAAAAAGTGTATTGCTGTTGTACTACAGTATGGCCCTGTGGGGCCGGAAGGAGGTCGTTGATGAAAAGGATGCTTAAAGTAAACCCATCCGACGCCGTTCCGATTTGGAAACAGATCGAGGAGGGTGTGAGGAGGCTGGTAGCTTCCGGGGCACTCATCAGGGGGGCGCCCGTTCCGTCGGTGCGCACGTTGGCGAAATATTTGCGCGTGAATCCCGCCACCGTTGCCAAGGCTTACCAGAGGCTGGCCGGTGCGGGGATACTGAAAGTTAAACGTGGCGAAGGGACCTTCGTAGAGGACGAGCCTCCTACCCTCGGAAGTGAGGAGAGGAGCAATATTCTACGAAACGGAGCGACGCGGTACGCGAGCCTCTCCATAACCATGGGTGTTGATCGCAAGGAAGCCTTGGAAGTATTCAACTCGTCGTGGCGGAAGCTCTCCGGCAAAGGAGAAAAGGCTCCTCGCTGTTTCATGCGGGTAAATTGAATGTTAATTGTCCGGCGATGAGGTAGGCGATGGTGATGAGGTACTCGGGAGACCTGTATCCTCGTGCCTTGGCTTTAGCTGCCTGAATAAGGCTGTTCGTTCCCTCGAGCAGGCCGTTGGTAAGCCGTGAATTGAACCATCTAAGAATGCCGTCCCAATGTTTCTTGATGGTTTTGGCAACCTTGATGATGGGGCCTATCCGAGAGTGAGTGGCCCAGAAGTACCCCGACAATGCCCGCCACGGCCTTCACCGGCATTTGCTTTGCCAGGATCAACACGGCGGCATCAACGACAGCGCCATCTGCATAAGCCTGGTATCTTTCATCTCAACCCTCCTTTCGGGCACTATCGACCCTCCATGGAAGTTTACATCTTCTCCATAAAACAAGCAGCCGAAGGCCCTGTGGAAGGTGTGGAAAACCTGAGGGTCAGAGTCCCGAGGGTTTCCCAAGCGTCTGTGGGGAAACTCGGTCTGCCGACGTTTTTCCAAGGAGCCGTGGGAAGGGAGTGGGAAAGGCGGCGTATCTCGATAATCCAGCCATTACAGGCCTCAAGCTTTTTCCACCACTTTCCACGGCTCAGTCAGGCGCGCCGCCTTCCATAGGACACCCCATCATTCCAGTTGCATACCCATACTAAACAGCGAGGAGCCAGAAAACGTTCTATCTTTCAAGTTGACGAATCGCGCCATCTTCATTCTTACCGCCCCCTGGACAAGATTTTCATTAGCGCGACATATCCTCGTTCGGTAGGCTTTCAGATTGGCGCGGCTCGGAACCTTGACCCGGTTGTCGCGGTGTTATACCCTCGGCGTGGAGGTGCTTCGGAGCTGGTGCTTCGCGCGGGCTTCAAACCCGTTGTACCGGGGCTAATCCCCCGGCGGGTGGGTTCGATTCCCATGCACCTCCGCCAAAGGGTTTCCCCCGGCTTTCTTCCAAGCTCT
>CAZIBS010000143.1:0-2692 GCA_964537405.1 uncultured Thermoanaerobaculia bacterium
TCCGTCATTCCCGCACTCCCGCTCGTCATTCCCGCGAAAGCGGGAATCCACTTCTTTTACGAATCAGTGAGAGCGTGTACGAGGCACTTCTTTCACAACCATCGCGGAATTGGGGTCCATATTGCACTGGCGCTCTTCAAGGGTCTACTGTATAATGAAATGGTCTTTCCGGAGGGTACGGAAAGGATTGCCTTGGTAAGAACGGTGGCGGGTTCTGGATGATGGGCCGCCGGGAGGTTTCTATGGTTGAAAGGGGAAAGGGACTTGAGACCACGAGGAACAAGCTGAAGGAAGAACTGGAGCGCCTCAACCACGAACTCAGGATCGAGCTTCCACAAGAGATAGAACGCGCCAGGATGCTTGGAGACCTCTCCGAGAACGCGGAATACCACATGGCCCTTCAGCGCCAGGAGTACGTAAAGGCACGAATCGCCCAGCTTACGGAGCGCATCGCGGCGCTCTCTACGGTTAATCTGAATTCGATACCCAAGGATAAGGCCGCCTACGGAAGCCTCCTCACCCTCTTCGACCTGGAGAAGGAGGAAGAGCTTAGCCTCCAACTCGTAACCCACGAAGAGGCCGACATAAAAGCGGGCCGGTATTCGGTACAGTCACCGGTAGGCCGAGCCCTCCTGGGACACAGGAAGGGAGACGAAGTGGTCGTTGAGACTCCTGGCGGCAAGCGGACCTTTGAGATTATCGCACTAAAGACAATTCACGACCAATAAATGGATGGAAGGCCGCGAAGCCGCGGAGTCTACGGTAGACCGGTAAGGCATAAATCTCCCGTTACCCGCGAACTCCCATGCTTCATCCACCCAATCCTGTCCCACTTACCGGACAGCTTCCGACCAAGCCTACGGACGCACGACGCTTTTGGATCACGAAATATGCTTAATAAATATATCAATAGCAGCTCTTTGCACTACTGGCATGCAACCTGCTTATAACGTGGTGGGAGGACTTGGCCATGAAAAATCTGAATATTTTAAGAGGTCTGCTTTTGGTGGGAGCGCTGCTCGCGGCGCCCGCAATAACCGCTGCCGGCACCCCGTCCCGGGTGCTCGTGATCCACGACCTTAAGGTTCGGGACGCCTCTGCCGTGGTTTCCGCTAGCGAAAGCCTCGTATGGAACCGTAAAACGGGGCTCGCCGTTGCGGAGATTCCAGCTTCCCTCCTACCAGGGGTCCAGTCCGTGCTGCGGGGAAAGAAGGTGAGCCTGGAAGGGAATAAAACCTTCGGCGCCACCCTCTCTCTTTTTATGCCGGAGTACCACCGGACAAGAGGCGCGGAGCGTGGAAGCGGCGGAGACTTCGCGGTAAAGGCGCCGGCGTCGATTACAAAGTCGAAGGCGGCGGTTCTTGCCATGGCGGCGGTTAGAAGAGAAAAGACGGCCGCCTCAGGGAATTGTCTCTCGGAAGATTTCGAGGACTTCAACCTGCCCATCTGGTACGAAAACGGTGGTGACTGGTGGCACTATCAGGATGGAGATGCTAATGACACCGGCGACTACTTCTGGACCGACTGGGACTGCGATGCTTACTCGGGGTCGTGGAGCGCCGATTCCGTTCTTGGCGGCGACTTGGGGCAGTCGATGCAGTGCGGCCAGACTTACGACTACAACACCGATTCGTGGATGGAGTACGCCCCGTGGATAACCTGCGCGGCCGGAGTGCCCGAGGCCAGCCTTGACTTCTACACGACCCTGAAGACGGAGGCGAACTACGACCTCTTTTACTACGTTGCCTCCGTAGATGGAAGCAACTACGAGGGATACACCCTGTCGGGAGACTGGTCGGACACGTGGTACTGGGTGCATCAGGACCTGCGCCACTGGTACTCCCTGGGAGACCTTACCTCCTACTCCCATTTCGCAATCGCTTTCGTCTTCCAGTCGGACAACGTGGTCAACACCGGCTTTGGCGTACGAGTCGACCTCATCACCCTATCAACCACTGAAATGGCCGCGGTAGCGTCGGCGGACGTTACCTGGGGGAAAATACCCCTCGATGTCCACTTCAACGCAGCCGTGCAGGGAGGAACGCCTCCCTATACCTACAGGTGGGATTTTGGAGATGGAAGCCCACTCTCCAGCGAACAGAATCCCGTCCATAACTATACGGTGGCCGGCAACTATTCGGTCGGTCTAACGGTACAAGACACGGATGGGCGGTCATCGTCCGGCGGGCTCGAAATCCAGGCCAACGAACCGGTTGTGCCCGTCGTTACCAAAATGAAGAATAAAAGACGGCCCTTTCGAATCGTCGTAAAGGGAAACAACCTTGAGAAGGGAATCAAGGTCTATATCGAGGGGAATCTCTGGCCAAAAGTTCATTGGAAGAGCACTGCCAAGATTGTTCTCGCGGGCAAAAGGAGCCTCAAGGCGGCGGTACCCAAGGGAGTGCTTACTCACTTCCTCTTCGAAAACCCCGATGGCAGCGTCACGACGTACGGCTTTACCAGGTAGACGCCCCTGGCCTACCACTCACCGAACCGGTACAACGCCGGGAAAAGCAGGTAGAGTAGAGCCGGACTAAAACGGTCGCGCACCTGCCACCCGCAACAAGCGATAGCGGCGCTATTACGGAGCGCCTATTGGAAGGTTTGGAACAAGGGTAGGAGTTCCCCATTTTTCCACCGGTGGGTTGAACGCGGCGCAGGCAGGGCTTGTCCGGAATCAGACGGCGCATCC
>CAZIBS010000144.1:0-2684 GCA_964537405.1 uncultured Thermoanaerobaculia bacterium
GATTCCCGTGGACGTAGGAATAGAGGTTCCAGTCCTGGGGATTCATGGCGTTGCCGGAGACGTTGTCGGGCTTGAGGAAGCGGCCCATGGTCCCTGCGTAGTACCTGAAGTGCATGTAGTCCTGGCCGGTTTCGGGGTCGCGTTCCTGGCCGGTGAAGCGGTGCGTGTTGTCGCAGGCGTCTTCGGGCGGAATCCCGATGCCGAAGGGCGAGTAAGCGTTTAAGGCGGTGCTTATCTCGTTTCCGCTTGCATCCACGTGGACGGTTGCGCGCACCGTGCCGAGGTGGTCCACCCCGTAGTATTCGTAGGTGATATTACTCTCGTAACCGTGCCCGCCGCTGCAGATGGGTCTGATCGTCGGCAGACGCGGATCTATTATCACCGCGCCGTCGCCACTGCCGTCGTCGGCAAGAACGCTGACGCCCGTGATGGAACTCCCTGATGCAACAAGCGGACAGATGGCGAAAATACTATCCTGCGTGAGGTCAAGTTCACCGCTCGCGCCCACGCTTTCATCGCTCAGCGCAAACTTCTCTCCGTCGTCCGCGACGGCCCAAACCGTGTAAGCCTTGCCTACGGGACCGGCGTTCTCCCACTTGAGCCTCAAACCGCGCCCGACTCCCGCGTTTGCCTCCCCGTCAACCCACCGATGCACCGCCCACGCGTGCGCGGCGTCGTCGGATGCCGGCACGATCATGGAACCGGACTCGACATCCTCGGTAATTCCGCCGAGCACTGGAAGGCTCCTTTCAAGCGTTTTGACGGTCAGCTTGACGGTGTATTCCCACCCCGTCTGCAGGCGATCGAAAACGACCTCCGTCTGAGAGAAGTCCCAGCCGCCCTCGGGGCGCTTCAGCGTTACGGTTTGAGTCTTGTTCGTGTCGGAGTGCCCGTTTCCGTTTCCGTTTCCGTTTGAGTTCGAATTACCCGCCGAAGGCCGCACCCTGTCCACCTCCACCTCGCATGATAACACTCCCGGTGGAGCACTGCCAATGTTGACCTGCTTTGCATCAAGGGAGAGTGCGCGAAGCGCACACGGACGCAGTCCGGCAAGAGGCGAAGCCTCTTTTTCGCCCGGTCGCCTGCAAGGATATTGCTCCCGAGCAACGCGAGGGAGCAATGGCGCCGCGAAGTTGGGCGTTGGGCAAGGAAACCGAGGCGGCCGCGACGGAATAGTACTTTGGTACATGGAGGAGCCGGCCGCGTTGCTTCAGTTTGCGGCGCAGACAGGCAAAAATGGTTGTCCGTTGACATCTTTTTAGAACCACTTGCATAACCGCCCTCTTTGTCAACCCGAAACCAAGACCCCCAAGTGGTGCCTGCCTGCCGCAGGCAGGCCATGCCTGCTTTTCATCTTCGTATCATACTGATTCTTAAGGACTTACAAAATTGAACTGTTCAAGATGAGCCTAACTGCGGGAAACAGGGTGTCCCTTGACAGGTGTCAATGAAGCGCTACCACCTGGAGTCACAAACCCACCACCGACATACTATTTTACCCCTTTCGCTATTCAAACAATACCTCCATTTGTCTTATTGACGAGGACCAAGAAGATAATATGCGGTAGCTGCAAAAAATATTAAGCCTCCTGTCGTTACTCCTATAAAAAACATGTTGGAAAGACCGCCCAATAGAGTCATAAAGCCAAGTGCCAAAGGACCGACGATAAATGCTGTCACACGTTGTTTTGCTGAATGAGCTTTATTGCCTCTTGTTACCGCGCCGATAAAGGCCATACATGTGAAGCTTATACACGCTATATATATTATTATTTCAGCAATATATGGCGGCTTTATAATAAAATGGATAAATAACAAGAAACCGGCAACAGTGAAAAGAAGAGTCATGCCTCCAATGAGTATCCGGGTTCGATCTACCTTTACAACCATAAACAACCTCCTATGATGATCAGTTGTCAAAAACTCTCTTGCCACCATCATAGATCATATAACCACCACTACCGAACATAGATAGTCCGACCAGTGCTGTAAAGACACCTAATGGTATTCCTATAGCGGGTGCAACTACTGTTTCTGAACCGAGAGTCCCGCCAGCCACAAGAAGAGCACCAACATCTAACAAGAATGCCCCCGCTTCCATGGTCTCAGCTCCTGCTACAATTTCAAACGCACCACCGATCTGCTTACCGGTTTTATCTAGCCACTTTGCACGCTTTGCACGCCTATTGCTGGCAAGCTGGGATTTGGACATAGGACCTTCCGCCGTGACCGCTGCCTTAGCCGAACCTTTCGCAGCGGCACGAGTTGCTCCAGCAACAAGGTCTTTGCCTGTTTCCTTAGCATTCTCCTTTTTGGAAATTGGTGCCTCCGTTTTCTTCTTCTTATTTTTAATGAAGCCCAGCTTCCTTCCCAACCAGTGCCAAAACCCCTCTTTCTTAGCGACCTGTTTAGCGACCGTTTTCAGCGGCTTCGTCGGCGGGGCGGGTTTCTGCGCAACGCCATTGGATGATGGCGAACCCCATATCCAAGAACCCATCTGATTAACAAAGGCAGCCCCTGTATGATAAGATCCGGCCAGACGATACCAATGCCCGGTGGGATCGTTAAAGTTTACGGGATTCCCGTGGACGTAGGAATACAGGTTCCAGTCCTGGGGATTCATTGCCGAGCCGGAGACGTTGTCGGGCTTGAGGAAGCGGCCGATTGAGGCGCCGAAGTACCTG
>CAZIBS010000145.1:0-2636 GCA_964537405.1 uncultured Thermoanaerobaculia bacterium
GTAGGTCCTGGTTGCACCGGCGCTGAGATTTGGGCAGGGAAGCAACTCTTCCTCGCAACAATCCCTGGCGAACGGCGGCAGCGGTCCGCTCGAATGATATCTTAGGCATAATTATCAGTTTTTACAACAAGGCGATTCGCCCGGAATTCACCCCTTGCATCGAGATTCGCCTCCCTTCTTACTCATCCTGATCCTGTCCTCCGTCGTAGTGCCTCTTCATGTTATTTTATGGGGGTATTATCAAAGAGTTACGACAAAAAATCCGGTCCGACTTGACAAGTTGGATAAAAGGACTTATATTTCTCCGGCGCGTTGGAGGTGTTGATGGAAAAGCCATTTTCTTACGTTCGTCGTTCCCTTCCACTGGAATCCAAGCAAGTCCCTCTTCCATGTCTCGGCCAGGCGACAACCGCGATCTATGAGCGCCCAAAAAAAACTCAAAGTCGCGACGTTACCGCTCCGTCGAGGAAACTCCCGCTTATTCTTGCTTCCCAAATCATCAAGCCCGGCTGAGTTTACTCCAAGGCGGGACCACACCCGGTTCACTTCTACCCCGCCTTCCAAGCGAGGCGCTCTATGGCTGTGCTTGCAGCTTGTTTGATAAGGCCTCATCCATTTGCGCCTTGTTTAACCACCGCGTTGCCGGTAGCATGAGGGGATGAGACGCAAGACCCACTTGCCCGAAAATGTATGGGTAGCGGGAGGTGTCAGCCTCCTTAACGACGCCTCGTCGGAGATGATCTACCCGCTCCTACCCCTCTTCATAACCAGCGTCCTTGGGGCTTCGCGCGCCTCACTCGGGCTGATCGAGGGAGTTGCGGAGGCGACGGCAAGCCTGGTGAAAGTGCTGTCGGGAATACTGTCGGACCGTTTCAGAAGACGCAGAATGCCGATGCTGCTGGGCTACGGTCTCTCCCTGGTTTCCAGGCCCTTCATCGCGGTTGCCGGCGTCTGGGAGACGGTCTTCGGGGCACGTTTCGTCGACCGTATCGGGAAGGGGGTTAGAACCTCTCCGAGAGACGCGCTGTTGGTGGAGTCGGTTCCGTTCGAAAAGAGGGGACTGGCTTTCGGCGTCCACAGGGCCATGGATACGGCCGGGGCGGTCCTCGGTCCGGCCATTGCCATAATATTGTTGGGACTCTACCACTTTGACATGCGCAGGGTCTTCTGGATAAGCATCATACCCGGAATCGGGGCACTCTTTATGATCTCTCTTATAAAGGATCCCGAAGGTAGAAGCGTCGAAAGGACCCCCCCAGTGCATCTGTCGGCCGTTCCAAGGGGTGCGTTCAGGGACTTCCTCTGGATTACCGCCCTTTTTACCCTCGCTAACTCCTCCGACACCTTCCTGCTCCTAAGGGCTCACTCCTGCGGTTTCTCCACTACCGGCGTCGTAGGCGTCTTCATGGCGTTCAACGTTTTTTACGCGCTGGTTGCCGCTCCGATCGGCGCTCTCTCGGACCGTTGGGGAAGGAGGCGCGTTACCGAACTCTCATTTTTCTACTACGCCGCCCTCTACGCCGGTTTCGCCTTCGTTGACTCCAGGTTGGGCGTCTTAAGTCTCTTCATTCTCTACGGTCCCTTCCAGGTGGTCGAGGAAGGAGTAAAAAAAGCTTACGTTTCCGAACTCGTGCCCGGCAAGAGGATGGCAACGGGAATGGGGATTTACAACGCCGTGAGGGGCTTGGCGCTACTCCCGGCTTCACTGATGACGGGCATGGTGTGGGATCGTTTTGGAGCGGCGTGGGCATTCGGCGTTGATTCACTGCTGGCGGCCGCGGCTGGCATCCTCTTCCTCTGTTTCGTGGCGGCGCGTTCGAAGCATGGGGAAAAGAAATGAGGGCCTCACTTGAAAACAGGGCCATGGTCAAGAGGCAGATAGCCGGACGCGGAATACGGTCCAGGCGAGTGGTCGGCGCATTTCTTCGCGTCGATAGGCGCCACTTTGCTCCTCCCTCTTTATCTTTAAGGGCCTACGCGGACCATCCCCTTCCCATAGCCGCGGGCCAAACGGTGAGCCAGCCCTTCATGGTCGCGCTTATGCTCGATGCGCTTGAGATTGAAAGGGGCCACAAGGTTCTTGAAATAGGTTCCGGCTCCGGCTACGTGCTCGCCCTGTTGGCCGCCATGGGCGCCAAGCCTTTCGGCGTGGAGTGGCACGCGGAACTAATCGAACTGATGCGCCTGAACCTTGTTGAGGCAGGATTCCCCGGTATTCCCTGCCGGGTTGGAGACGGCGGCGAGGGGTGGCCCGGGGAGGCGCCCTTCGACCGGATTCTCGTCTCAGCCTCCTGCCCCGCCGTTCCGTCGCCGCTCCTTGCGCAACTGGCGGTGGGCGGTATCCTTGCCGCTCCGGTGGATAAGAGGGTGGGAAGCATCTTGATGCGTTACTCAAAGAACTCCTCAGGTGAAGTGCGGAGCGAGGCCTTGGACCGATGTGCCTTCGTTCCGCTCCTTGGACACTGGGGAAAAGGGTAGGGACCGCATTCGACGTGGATGGGCGAGGGCGGTTCTTGTTACCCGGGACGAGAAGGGGTTGGGCCAGGCCCACCGCGGTGAGTTGGTTTCGTAGACAGGCCCGCGGCTTCGCCTGCCTGCCGCGCCGGGCTTTTTCGCGGCGCAGGCAGGGCCTCGCT
>CAZIBS010000146.1:0-2613 GCA_964537405.1 uncultured Thermoanaerobaculia bacterium
AAGGAGACG
The DNA here is from genome assembly GCA_964537405.1 of uncultured Thermoanaerobaculia bacterium. GTDB lineage: Bacteria > Acidobacteriota > UBA4820 > UBA4820 > DSQY01 > CAVRTJ01. The sequence goes on from CAZIBS010000146.1 coordinate 10, forward strand.
TCCACCCCGGGGCCCTGCTTCCGGACCCTGCGCCCGAAACCGTCATACTGGTATGAGAAAGAGCCTGACGCGGTGACGGCGCCCGTCATCCTGTTCTCGCTGTCGTAAGTGTAGCTGTTCTCCCCGTCCGAGGTCAAGTTGCCCTTTGAATCATAGCTGTAATCCACCCCTCCCACCGACTCGTACTGGTTGAGGGCGTTGGGGACGTAGATGGTCGTCCCCCCGTCTACAACCGTCTCCCTGTTGCCAACCCTGTCGTACTCGAAGGTCTTGTCGGCGAAGGGAAGGGAGGGAGGGTAGTTTGTAGTTTGCAGTCTGTAGGTGTCGTCGTAGCTGTGAAGTGCCGCAATCTTATCATAAAAAGTGCCGTTATTTTGCCGTATTGAGATCATAAGATTCAGGGTTGAGTACAGCGTTAATTCGGCAAGGTGGGGCGCCGTTGAAGCCGCGCCGTTCAATCCTCCAAAATAATCAACTTACCGGAGTGTGTGCCGCTAATGATCCGGACGGGCCTTCCTCTTGAAAAAAACGCATAATACACAGCCTCCTCTGCCAGAGGGCCACCGACAAGGTGGCGACCATGTATTATGCGTACCCCGAAGGGCACTTCCTACCTTAGCAGCGCTGCGGATTTCGAGCAATACAGAAAGCGCCTGAGATTCGCGCCCTGTCCCCATTGCGGCTCCGTGGGATTCCTGATCTGCCACGGGTATCTGCGCGGATACGGCGAGAGCGGCCATGAGAAGGTCATTAGGGGGCGGCGTTTCTTCTGCAGCAACCGGGGCCGCAGAGCCGGATGCGGCCGGACGTTCTCCGTCCTCTTTTCCGGCTTTCTGCGCCGGCATACGGTACCGGCCGCCACCCTGTGGAAGTTCTTCCGCGGCGTCAGGCGCGGTCTGAGCCGAAAAGCCTCCTGGGAACGGCTCGGCTCGCCCTTTACCGTGGAGACCGGCTACCGCCTCTGGAAAAGCCTCCGGAAGCGACAAGTATGGATTCGCTCGCGGCTCAGCCGCGATCGGCCTCCGCCCGCGACCGATTCCGCGGAGCCGATCTTTCAACTCCTTGACCACCTGGCCGCTATCTTCCCCCATTCCCCTTGCCCCATCGCCGCCTTCCAACTCCGCTTCCAGCGCCCGTTCCTCCGCTGAGCCCGACCCTTTTTCCCCTCGACAGGCTCCCTTCGACTGAGCTCAGGATCTGCGACGGGACTTCGCCCCCCAGATCCTTCTTGAGGTTTTGCCGCATTCTCATCGAAGCCCATTTTTCTCCCGAGCGGTTTCCGGGCAACAACACGATACGTCAATATCTCCCCGCAACCCAAATCGGGTACCTTCCCTCCCGTGATTCAAAAACCACCGAAAGGAGCCACGCGATGAAAAACCCGAGCACCTATCTCAAAATGCGCGTCCTCGGCGCCATCGACTTCGCGCCCGGAAAAAGCATCCAGGAACGCATCCGCCAAGTCTCCACGATGACTTTCACCGACGAAGACGGCCATCCCCGAAGATTCACCTGGAGAACCATTTCCACCTGGCTCTATCGCTACAAGTCCCGGGGCGTGACCTCCATGCAACCCAAAACCCGCTCCGATAAAGGCAAACCCAGAAAGGTCCGCCACGAGCGCCTCATCGAGGCCGTCGAGCAGGCCCTCCCTCTTTTCCGTACCAAGCGCCCGCCCAAACAGGCCCTCTACCGCGCCTGCATCGAACGGGGGCTCCTCAGGCGCGAGGAGATCGCCCCCAACACCTTCAGCCGCCTCTGCGATCAGCTCGAACTGCTCAAACCCTCAAGCCAACTCACCAACAAGCGCCGCCTGGCCTTCTCCAAGCGGTACGCCAACGAGATGTGGCAGGCCGACACCATGTTCGGCCCCTTTGTCAAAAACGGCTCCACCTCCACACAAACCAAGCTCATCTGCTTCCTCGACGACGCCTCCCGCGTCGTCTGCCACGCCGAGTTCTTCTTCTCCGAAAACGTCGACTCCCTCATCAAGGCCTTCCGTAGCGCCCTCTACAAGCGCGGCGTTCCGGAATCGCTTTACGTCGACAACGGCTCCATCTACACCTGCAAGGAAATCGTCCAGATCTGCGCCCGCCTCGGAACCCTCCTCTGTCACGCCCCCGTGAAAGACGCCGCCGCAAAGGGAAAGATCGAACGCTTCTTCCGCTCCCTCCGCTCCGGCTTCCTCTCCCGAAACCTCGATCTCTCCTCCCTCGATGCCTTCAACCGCGCCCTCACCTCCTGGGTAGAGGACGAATACCACACCCGCACCCACTCCACCCTTTCCATGCGCCCCATCGACCGCTTCGGCCTCGATCTCTCGCGCATCCGCTTCCTCCCCCCCAACGAGGCCAACGACGAGCTCTTCTTCGCCGAGGAGAGCCGCCACGTGAAAAACGACAACACCTTCTCCCTTCGCAACACGCGCTTCGAAGCACCCAGGGACCTCCGAAACCGCAAAGTCCAGGTCCGATACGACAGGAACCGCTTCAACAGGGTCGTCATCTACTACAAAAATCAACGCATGGGCGAGGCACGTCCCGTCGATTACCTCGCCAACGATAGGTCTTCGCCACGCTCAAGCCCCACAAGCCGAAAGCCCCT
>CAZIBS010000147.1:0-2466 GCA_964537405.1 uncultured Thermoanaerobaculia bacterium
AAGAGATATTCCTCAGAATCCCCCCGCCGGCCTTCCACGGTAAGCAGTTGAAAATTCGCTACGCAACTCAGACGGGCGCCGCTCCACCCATAATAACCATATTTACCAATTCCCGCTATTCTCCGCCCGATTCCTATTCCCGCTTCCTCAAAAAACGGCTGCGCGAGATTTTTCCCCTCGAGGGTTCACCGCTGATTCTGAAGTTCCGTAAGGAATAACTCAACCCACGAATCATCCAAACATTCATTGAGAAGCTCAGCGGCGCTCTTGCCCAGCAATGGGTGACGCCACGTCGGCGCCACGTCGGCCAACGGGAGGAGAACGCTACGCCGCCTCGCAATGGCCGGGTGCGGCAATGTAAGGCGGGGAGTCCGGATGACGCTCTCTTCGTAGAAGAGTATGTCGGCGTCGAGGGTGCGCGGCCCGTGGCGTTCGCGGCGGCGCCTGCCGAGATTCTCCTCCGCCCGGTGGCACGCTTCAAGCAGTGCCCATGGCTCCAGTTCAACCGATAGCAGGAGAAGCTGGTTCAGGTAGGAGGACTGGGGACGACACTCCACGGGTTCCGTCTCGTAAATCGACGATAGCCGGAGAATGGCTACCGAAGCGTTCCGGCTGAAGAGTTCAATCGCGGCCCCCAGGTAGAAGGCCCTGTCACCCATGTTTGAACCGATTAAGACCGCCGCGGAATGGGTGACTGCTCTACCCACGGCGGACGTCACAAGTTCAGCTCCATTCCGTCGTAGGCGCACAAAGACCGAGGAAAAATCCGCCGGGCAAACAGCTCCTTCTCAAAGAGTTCGGAATCGACGTGAAGCGGGTCGTTGTGGAAGAGCACCAACCTCTTTACACTGGCCTTCTTCGCCGTATTGGCGCAGTCGCGCCACGTCGAGTGGCCCCACCCATTTCTCTTCTTATCCTCAGCCAGGCTGTTGTTTGAATCCATTATCAGGCAGTCGGCGCCTTCCACCATCTTGAGGAGGAGTGCGTCCATCTCGCCTCCATCGGGTTCGGTGTCGGTAGCGTAGACGATCTTGCGGCCTTCCACCTCAAACACGTAGCCGTAGCAACCCTGGGGATGGTTCAGTTTGAAGGGGCGCACACTTGCCCCATTTACCTCGATGGAGTTGGACCGTTTCACGTACTCGATATGGGCGGCGAGCGCATTGAGGGGGATCGGCGAAAATGGATCCATCAACTGACCCGAGAAGACCGCTTCCACGCCTGGAAGTCCGTGGATGATCAGGTGACTCTTCTTGTCATAGACCGGCTTGAAGAAGGGAAGACCGTGGATGTGGTCCCAGTGAAAGTGAGAGAGAAAGAGGTGCAGTGGTTCGTTGCCGAGAGTGCGTTCCTCTTCAATGGCGTTGCCGTATCCGATTATCCCGGTCCCGGCGTCGAAGAGAAGGCGCTTGTCTTCTCCCCATTTCACCTCAACGCATGAGGTGTTCGTTCCGAAGCGCACCTTGTCAACGGAAAAACACGGCACGCTCCCTCGCGTCCCCCAAAAAATTATTTGCACCGATCTCAGCATGTGCTTTTTTTACCACAGCCTTCGCGGCGGGTCAAGCCTGAATTCTTTCTTTTTCTCGCGGTTGGTGTAAGATAGAATCGTGGGACAATACTTGCTTTTTTCTGCGGCGGTTGTTTGAGGGAGGTTGCTTATGAACGACGAATACCGGGTAGCGGAACCGGTACCACCAGTTGGGCCGCCGGACAAGATCGGCGGCATGGCCATCGCAGGAATAATTCTGGGAATCCTCTCCATTCTCCTTGGGTGCCTTGCGCTTATCTGGGCCTTTGTCTTCAATGGAACGGCCGTTCTTCAGCAGATGGGACACTAGCATCCGCTACCTAACCGGGAACCAAGGACGGCCTACCCGGCGGCAGACAGGCGGGGAGGGCCTGGATGTGAGCAGGCTGTTGAAAAGCTCCCGTAGGTCGCGTTGCCTGCGCAATGTGATTTTCTGTTCCACCTGATTGCCACGTCGGGCGTTGCCTTCCTTGTAATGACGGGAGAGACGGGCGTCGAATTCCAGACAAGCCGGAATGACGCGGAAGACAACAACGCGGATGAGCTTTATCCCGACATACCTGCCGCCAGGCCTCAATGGCAGCGAACGTCGGTTCGTCGAGGACATGCGGACGTATTGCCGGTCCGAGAAGGACAAGTCCCTGACGGATAAGGGAATCTATCTGCTGCGCAATCTGAGCCGGGGTCAAGGCATGGGATTCTTCGAGAAGAGGGGCTTCTACCCTGACTTCATTCTGTGGATTAAGGACAATTCCGCGCAACGAATCGTATTCATCGAACCACACGGCATGCTACACGCCGAGGCGTACATGCATGACGACAAGGCGCGCCTCCACGAATTCCTGCCGGAACCAGCCAGGGCAATGGGTACTCGGACCAAGCTCATCTTGAACAGTTCATTTTTGTAAGTCCTTAAGAATCAGTATGATACGAAG
>CAZIBS010000148.1:0-2429 GCA_964537405.1 uncultured Thermoanaerobaculia bacterium
CGGCGCGGGCGAAGAATCGGTCCTTCGGCTTTTGGCGAGCAAAGGCCGCTACACGGGAAAACTTGTCACGATTGCAGGTACGACGCCGTTGGATTTCGGACCAGCCGAAGTCCTGGCAAGCGTAGCGCGACCAGGAGCCGGAATGACGGCCAACATAGTGCAAATATTTGCCCCGTGTTTTTGTAACATGTTGATTTTTAAGGACTTACAAAAATCAACTGTTCAAGATGAGTTCGAGCAACCCAGCCTCTTTGGCAACGTTCTTGGACAGCATGTTACCCAACCGAAAAAGGGGACCTCATCTTGATATCGCCCCCGAACCCGTCCAAAACCCTTTTCCCGCCTGGAGCGCTATCCGTTCACAGAGTTGTTTTGGACAGCAGTGATGGAAGAGCTTCGACTTGGACCCAGTAGCAGAAGAATTGTCACCACACAAATGATTCCTGTATCACCTGTATTATCAGATGGTTAGCGTCGCCTCTCATGACTAATCAGAAACCCAGGGTAAAAAGAGATAAGAACGGCAAGGTCGCGTACGCAACCCGCTTCAACCGGAACGGGAGGAAGGTTAAGCAGCAGCCGCAGCGAGAATCCCGGCAATTCAATCTTATGAACCGCCCGGCTCAACCGCGTCTTCCGGCGAGCAGTTGTACGCACCCGCTGAAAAAGGTTTCTACTATCCTGGCTTCCATCCCATGGTCCGCCAGTATGGCGCTCCAGTTCTTCTCGATGAAGTCGAAGGCGTAGGGGCATTCGACGAGGCGAAAGCCCGTTCGGAGGTAGAAAGGGGCGCGTTTCAAATCAAAGGTTGCGTAATCCAGGATGAAGAAATCTCCGCCCTTTCTGAGTGCCCTGCGTGCGTTTTCGATGACGACCTCCCTGACCTCGTGGGGAAAGCCGTGGAGAACGAATGCGATGAAGACCTTGTCGAACTTGCCGTCGTAGTCGAGAGGAACGTCCACGCGGCCTAGTTCCCACCCGACGTTGGGAAAGGCGGCGCATCGTTTTCTGAAACTCCGCCCCAGTTCCTCGGAGATGTCCAGTCCCAGCAGGCTTCCTTCTTTCCCCAGATGTTTCGCCATGAGACGGGCGTTGCGACCGGAGCCGACCCCCATATCCAGAATATTGTCGTCCGGCTCGATTTCCATGAGGTCAACGGCCCGCCTGATGAAGCGGCCGTACCGTCCCAGGGTGATCACGTCCATGAGGCGGTCGTAGAATCTGGCGGTCAGTCCCCGCACTTCCACCTTCGATTCCGGGTAGATGCGCGCACGGGCGGACACGGCTACAAACCCTTCCATGCTTTTTCTTCCATCGCGAGAAAGGCCTGCACCTCATCCTGGTTCATGATCCCCGTCTCCACCTTTACTGAATAGCCGGCTTTTTCCGGCGGTTCGGCGATGCTCCGAATCAGCGCGTCCTTAATGGGAATGCCGGGAAAGGGGAAGAGCATCATAACCATGGCGTCCTTTTCCTCGACCTCCACTTTTTTTATTATTCCCAGGTCCAACAGAGATCTCGCGATGGCTGGGTGCCCAACGTCCTTGAGAATGGTCATGACTTCGGTTTTTCCATCTTTGGGCACGACTGCCCTCCTTTCTCTTTAATTATAATCTTCTTTCGATTCTTTTTGGAGACCTTCGCCGTTTTTCATATAAGATGCCCATAGCCGGGTGTCAGGGAAACACCAAGAAGTTCCGGCCGACGACGGTTACAACGAGAAGAATTGCCGAAGCCGGGGAGCGTCTACGGACGGCGGCGCCCGGTACGGGCGGGTGCTTCCTATCCCAGCCCTCATGAGCATAGGAAACCTGAGCTTCGTCGTGACGGCCCTGCTCGCCAACTGGGCGACCACCCAATTCTACGTGATGGAAGGGCGGTAGCGGGAAAAGCGTCTCGGAAAAAAACTGGGGCGGCGATTGCCGTCCCCGGAACGCGGGAAGAAAGCAGGGGTAAATGAGGCTGTTGCACGAAGTTCAAATTTGACGTTTTTGGTGTTTTACAGGGGGTCATTTTGTATAGGTTTAGAGCCCGTTGCATGAATAGCAAAATCGGCCGTTTTCGCGATCTTCCGTGGGTTGTTTTTTATGAGTTGGTGTTGTTTCGTCGAACCTCGGCCATTCCAGGAAACCGATTTTCCCTCAAGATTCATGCCAAGCATTCGTGCAACAGCCTCTTTAGTCATTCTCGTTGATCCTCTGCCATTTTACGACGCCGAATTTTTCTACAAAAGCGCGTACCGGAGTCGTGCAACAGGCTCAGGGGAGGCATTTATTCTTCGCCGATTCTTATTTTGGACAGGTATGTCTGGTCCCTGGTTACAGCCAGTTGAGCGTTGTAACCCTGAACATATCCTTTCCTTGTCTTCATGATTCTGCTGTCCGGATCGGTAACGTTGGCCTTGGAAGGCTTGGGCTTCTTGTCTTTCG
>CAZIBS010000149.1:0-2377 GCA_964537405.1 uncultured Thermoanaerobaculia bacterium
CGGACAAGCTGAAATCCTGGCAAGCGAAGCGAGACCAGGACCTGGAATGACGGTATAGGGTGGCCGTCCGATTCCCGACAGGCCGGAATGACGGATGCCCGCCGGGTTGCGCCTGATTCCGGGCAGGCGAGAATGACGAAACGGGGGCGGAAGCGCGACCGGGATCATCAATGACAGTTTCTCGACTGTGAAAGATGGCGCATGTGTTCCCCCACGGCCGCTATGCGCCCTGACCGGCTTCGATGCGCTGTAGGCGTTCGGAAAGGTCCATGACGAAGGATTCCAGGTGGGCGACGCGCCGATCCAGTTCGGCGTAGGAGAACTTTATGGCCGCACGCACTTCTTCAAAATTGGTGCGGGTCTCTACGATGAAGTCATCCAGCTTCGTCCCGATCTCATCCACGTGGGTCTCAAGGCCGTCCATACGAGTTTCGAGGCCTCCCATGTGAGTCTCCAGGCCGTCCATACGAGTTTCGAGGCCTCCCATACGCACATCAAGGCCGTCCATTTTCCCGATCAAAACCCCGTGTCCTTCAGCGATACGCTGGATGTTCCCGTTTAGTCCCTCTGCTACGACATCAAAGTAGCGCCGGGTCTCGGCGGCCTTCTCGTCAACATGGTGTTGGGTCTCCGCGGCCTTCTCGTCAACATGGTGTTGGGTCTCCGCGGCCTTCTCGTCAAAATGGCACCGGGTCTCCGCGGCCTTCTCGTCAAAATGGCGCCGGGTCTCCGCGGCCTTCTCGTCAAAGTAGCGCCGGGTCTCGGCGGCCTTCTCGTCAAAGTAGCGCCGGGTCTCGGCGGCCTTCTCGTCAACTCGCTCAAGTATTTCACGCATTTCATCCTGAGTCATGTGAATGCCTCCCTGTGTAACATGTTAGCAGATTCTCATCCCGGAAACAGCCCCTTTCCCGGCGCTGGGCCGCTAAATTCGGTAATATTCCCGGTACCACTCGATGAAGCGCTTGATTCCCTCTTCGATGGAGGTTTCAGGTTTGAAGCCGACGTCGCGGACAAGGTCATTGACATCGGCGTAGGTAGCGGGGACGTCGCCAGCCTGCATGGGAAGCATGTTTTTTTTGGCCTTGCGTCCGAGGGCGTTCTCTATGGCGGCGATGAAGTCCATGAGCTGCACGGGCTCGTTGTTTCCTATGTTGTAGAGACGATAGGGCGCGGGGCTGCTACCGGGGTCGGGGGCATCGCCGCTCCAGTCGGGGTTCGGTTCGGGGATCCGCTTTATAAGCCTTACTATCCCTTCGACTATATCGTCAATATAGGTAAAATCCCTGCGCATTTGGCCGTGGTTGTATACGTCTATGGGGTTATTCCTGAGGATGGCCTCGGTGAACTTGAAGAGGGCCATATCGGGCCTTCCCCATGGGCCGTAGACGGTGAAGAACCTCAACCCGGTCGTCGGGATGTTGTAGAGGTGCGAATAGGAGTGCGCCATCAGCTCCGTGGCCTTCTTGGTGGCCGCGTAGAGCGAAACGGGGTGGTCGACGTTGTCGTGAATGGAAAAGGGCATCTTCGTGTTGAGGCCGTAGACGGAAGAGGAAGACGCGTAGACGAGGTGTTCGACCGGGTTGTGTCTGCAACCTTCGAGGATGTTCATGAAGCCTGTAACGTTCGAATCGATGTAGGAGAAGGGGTTTTCGAGCGAATAGCGCACCCCGGCCTGGGCGGCGAGACTGACCACTCGCGAAAAGCAGGAATCGTCGAAAAGCTGCCTGACGCCCTCCTTATCCGCCAATTCGAGCTTGACAAACCTGAAAGCGGGATATTTTGCAAGGAGCGCGAGGCGAGCCTCCTTTAGGGTCGGGTCGTAGTAGTCGTTAAGGTTGTCGAGGCCGGTGACGTGATAACCGTCCTTCAGCAATCGTTTGGAAAGGTGAAAGCCGATGAAACCGGCGGCGCCGGTTATTAGGAGCCGCGGGGCGTTCTTGGAAGAGTCGTGCATGGGGAAATCCTCGATTAGCTGGTTAAGAAGTGAAAAGGTCAGGGTGAGAGACAATTAAGAAGTTAAGGGTTAAAACGCCATGAGCCCGCCCAGAATTGGGTGGTAGCGGAAAACCCGGCCGCTCAGCGAGCGGCCGCTACGGTTGTGATTCGAGATGGGAAACTCGTGCCTCAATGGTCGTCATGCTGGATTCCAGGTGTGAGATGCGTTGGTCCAGTTCGGTGTAGGAGAATTTGATGCCGGCGCGGATTTCGTCGAAATTGGCGCGGGTTTCTAGGACGAAGGTCTCCACCTTTTCATCCAGGCGATCCACCTTTTCATCCAGGCGGTCCATCTTTTCATCCAGGCGGTTCACCTTTTCATCCAGACGATCCACCTTTTCATCCAGGCGGTCCACCTTTTCATCCAGGCGATCCATCTTTT
>CAZIBS010000150.1:0-2364 GCA_964537405.1 uncultured Thermoanaerobaculia bacterium
GGTTTGATTCGGCTGTGTGTTGCCCACCAGAACCACTTTTTGAGATAACGCGCGGTCCAACCGTCCGATTCCGGACGCGCTTCGCTTGCCGGAATGACAGGGGAACAGTCGTCATTCCGGCTTGTCCGGAACCTTACGATCCGATTCCGGACGCGCTTCGCTTGCCGGAATGACAGGGGAACAGTCGTCATTCCCGCACCTCCTTTCGTCATTCCCGCGAAAGCGGGAATCCACAACATTGACTGGATCCCCGATGTCTCGGGGATGACGGGAAAAGGCGTCATTCCGCCTGCCTGCCGCGTCGCGTTGCAACGCGGCGCAGGCAGGGCTTGTCCGGAATCCGGCGGCGCATCCCCAAACCGTCTTCCGGCTTGTCTGGCGGTGCTGGAACGGGGACTCATGGATGGATGCTTGGGGGTTCAGGGGTACGATATGCAAATTCCGTGATTATTTTCGGGCGCATGCGCCTGAAAAAACGGTGAAGGGCTTGATTTCGCGGCCTTCGACGCGGCCAAGGGCAACGAAGTTGCCGGAAGCCCCGGTTATCTTAACCGCTCCATCGTGGCTGTTTCGTCCAGGGTGGAGAAATTTGATTCCACGCTTATCCCAAGCACGCGCAACTCTTCCAGGAGCTGGCCCGATGGAATCCCCATCGACTTGGCTAGTTCGTACACCCGGACCTTAGCCATCCCTGGCCTCCCTCTTGCCCGACGGTTTTTTTGGGCGGGCCGGTTTCTTCCGTGAGCCCTTCCTCTTGATTCTTCCATCGGCGGTTATCCCCATCAAGTTGCGCATGGCTTCAAGAATCTCCCGCCTTTTCTCTTCGGGGCTCTTCTCCGGGACAAGGTTCGAGGATGAAGACATCCGGTGCCGCGCTTTTTAACGAGGAGGCGGATGCAGTCCGCCTACTTGCTGATCTTTGTCTCTTCATGGCCCAGTATTTTTTGCAGGGTCCCGACGAACGGCTGGACGGCTTGATGGGAGAGGCGGTTTGGCTGAATCAGCTCAAAAAGGCTCGCCTTGTGCCCGACAATCCGGGCGGAGAGGTCGCGAATCTTCCAACCCACAAGCGTGAGTTCGAGGCCTTGTTGAGAATACCATCGGGTTCTTTTGTACCACCTTTTGAACAAGCCTACCACGACCGGAAGGCTACCGTTCAATTTTCGGCGCCCGCCGCCTGCGAGCGGGTTTATGGCAGCAGCGGCTATGATCTTAGCCCTTTCACTGGTGTTCAGCCCGACCACGTGGGGCACCAGTTGCGTTTCCTTGCAGCTCTTTTCGACCGTCTCGGGAAGTCGACCCGAGAAGGCGATTCGGACGCGGTTATGAATATCTTATCCTGGCGAAGCAGCTTCCTTCGGGATCGGTGCTGGTGGTGGCCTCGCTTTGGCGGCGATCTGCTCCAAAAGCGCCCATGCCGGCAAATCCGCGTGGCCGCAACCCTCTTGTCGAACCTTGGCACGGCCTTGGTGCCGGAGAAAGATCCCTAATGATTCGCTCAAATCCGCGAAGAATGGAAGAGCCCTGTTTCCCCAATCCGGCTATGACTGGTGCGTATCGGCGGAAGGTCCAACACGCCGGGCGTCCGGGAGAATGCCGTTTCGTTCATCAAGAAATTGAGGGCCTTCCGGTCGAAGGCCAAGAAGGTGCCAATGGTGGGGTGGGGCCCCGGCGGGCTTTGCCCGTGGAGGGTAATGGCCCTCCCCGTTCCAGGAGATGCTTCTTTCCCCGGGGGGGATCCTTGCGATTCGAAGGCGAGGGAGCTTTAATCGCGGAACTTGGGTGCCTTGGGAACCTTGTTCAAATAACAGAAACGGAGTTGAGAAGCTCTTCCCGGTCGAGTTAGCCGACGGAACGTGGGGGAACATGAAACGGGACGAAATAACGGCCGCAGTACTCGCCGGAGGCCAAAGTCGGCGCTTCGGATATCCAAAGACCGATGCGATATTTCACGGCAGACCCTTGATTGACATTGCCGTTCAGCTTGCCAAACACCTCAGCCCGCGGGTGCTCCTAATGGACAACGGTATGGTTGCCCGAACCATTGAAGGCGTGGAGAGCGTGAAGGATTTTATACAGGGTTGCGGACCGCTGGGCGCCGTTTACACCGCTATGGAGTGCTCCCAAACACCTTGGGTGGCGATTGTGCCCTGCGACATGCCCCTCTTGGACATTTGCATCTACCACGAATTGGTGAAGCAGTCGACACGCCTCGTGCCCATTGCCGCACTCGGACCAACGGGCGTCGAACCACTGGTGAGCCTTTGGCCCAAATCGTTGGCGGTACGCATTGGGGAGAGACTGAATTCTGACTCATCTTGAACAGTTGATCGCGTTTTCCACAGGCAAAATGAGGTAAACTGC
>CAZIBS010000151.1:0-2294 GCA_964537405.1 uncultured Thermoanaerobaculia bacterium
GCCTTTGGCGAGCAAAGGTCGCTACGCGGGAAAATTGGTCACGATTGCAGGTGCGCCGTCGGATTCCCGACAAGCCGGAATTCCCCACCTAACCGGGAACCGGGGGCGGCGGCAACAACGCGGATGAGCCTTATCCCGCCGTACCTACTTGCGCCGCGCTTGCGCGCAAAGAGGTGGTGGACTTAGGCTGGCTGAACCTCTTGACTTGCCCGGGCGCATACCCTATTATTCGGCGGTGGGGATGGAGTTCTCCCGGGAAAGTGCCTCGCTGAGGCTAATGACTCCTGGCAGGTGAAATGGCGCCCGTCGGGAGTTTTTTGTACCCCTCCGGGCTTTCGCCGCTTCGCCGACAGGAGCTGTTCATGAGTGCGAAGGTCTGCCGGTCCGAACCATATCCGAAGATTCCAGGAAGGAATCGCCTCCTCCGGAGCGAGCGGGCGTTATGACGGAGTATTTTCTCTACAACATTCTCCAGATGTTGGTGGTGCTCCTCTTCGCGCCCTTGATGACGGGGATCAGCGCGTGGCTGAAGGAGCGCGTCCAGTCCCACCGGGGGCCGAGCATCTTGCAGCCCTACTTCGACCTCTGGAAGCTTTTCCACAAAGATGAGATAGTTTCGCAGGAGAGCACGTGGATCTTCCGGGCAACGCCCTACGTACTTTTCGTGACCCCGCTCATCGTGGCGCTACTCATCCCGGTACTCACCGATTATCCGCTTTTCTTCGCCTTCATGGGAGACATGCTGGCGGGCGGCTTCATTCTGGCGTTGGGTGGATTTTTCGCCGCCCTGGCGGCCATCGACACCGCTAATCCTTATGGTCCCATGGGCGCCAGCCGAACACGGATGGTTGGCTTCCTGGCCGAGCCGGTCTTCATAATCGTTTTTTTTACGGTGTCCATCGTGGCGGGCTCCACGATTCCATACATCGTTCAGCAGCGGTGGGTACACCCCTCAGCCGAATTCTTCGACCCGGCCCACATTCTTCTTATGATTGCCTTCTTCATGCTCATCCTGGCGGAGACGGGACGGCTCCCGGTCGACAACCCTTCGGGCCACTTTGAACTGGCCATGATCGACGAGTCAAAAGGGCTGGAGTACTCGGGCCGGGGAGCCGCCCTCGTGAAGTGGGGCGGGGCTATGAAGTTCTTCGTCCTGCTCTGCATCTTCCTTAACGTTTTGGTGGCGCCTTGGGGCCTTGCCACCACCCGAAACCCCGTGGTTTTTGCAATGTCCACAGCCTACATGGCGGTAGTCATGGTGTTGCTGCTGGCGGGGCTCTACGGTGCTGTGCGCTGGGCCACGCGCAAGCGGAAGGTGCACCGGGGTCTCGTATGGGACGGGGGCGTGAGGCGCCTCTTTCCCGATATGACCTACACCGCCACGGGTTTCTCCAATCCCGTTCGCGTGGTATTTCAGGCCATCTTCCGACCCGTCGCGGAGGAGGACGCTCGCACGCGCGTAGGCGGCCACTTCCGCAGCGCCCTCACCCGAAGCCAACGGGAACCATTTGCGATGGACCGCCTCTTTCTGTACCCGTTGGTGCGGGCCGTCCGAAGGGCCGCAACGCTGGCGGCCAGGCCTCATCATTCGGGCCGGGTGAACCTCTATGCCGCCACGGTGCTGCTCACGCTCCTGCTTGTGCTCATCCTTAACTTGGTGCGTCCATGAACGAAAGGGGGGTCGATTTCCCGGCGGCCGGCCGGCCGGGACACTCAAATGTTTTCCCGGACCAATGGGGAATAACCACCACGCGCTGAAGCCATTGAACCGACGCTTCAGCCGTTGCGCCTAGTGGCAACGCAACCCCGCGCGGTTAGGTGGTGGATTCCGGTTGACCGCCTTGCCGGCGCGTTATAATATTAGTCAGGTGATGGAGTTCGCCGTCGACGAGCGCCCGCTGGGCTGATAACTCCTGAAAGCATGGCAAGATGGCCGGTTTGAGGAGGTGCGCATGGGATGCTTGAGGATGGGTTCGAGGGGCATTTTATCATTGATGCACCGTACTTTTCCCCATCCCACCAACCCGGGTCGAAGAAGCCACTCATCGGGGATTCGGCTTTGTAACCATGCTCGTATTCAGCCTCACCTTCGGTACACGCCGCGAACATGGAGGCGGCTATGAACCCTAACGAGCCGGGAACGGACAACGCCGTTGATCTGGGCGAGTCCCACCTTCGGCGAATTAACTCCAGCTTGGTTGTGTTGGACCAGAGGCTGGACACGATACAGCGATGGGAATCCGGGGCCATGCCCTCCGGACCTCTTTTCCACTGGCGCAAGGATATTGATCCAC
>CAZIBS010000152.1:0-2155 GCA_964537405.1 uncultured Thermoanaerobaculia bacterium
TCCTACGGATTGATGGTTGATTTGGATCATTCGGGGCTATAAGCCCCTCCTACGGGATGCAAGAACTCAACGAAATAACGCTTACGGATATTAGCCATAACAACAAAGGCTATCAATTACGTTCAGACGTGCGATCGAACGCTTCGACCCTGCTCCGCGCCGCCGGGGTCAAACTGCCACCAACCCTGGCAGGTTGTTGAAGAACTCGCATGGGCCGCGCACAAGGAGCTTGCGGGTAGGGGTCTGGCCCGGGGAGGAACTCAGGCGCGACGCCGGCGAGTCCGGGATGCTCCGCGAGGCGGACCGAGGGGATGATGCAGGGACATCCTCCCCGAGGACCAACAAAGCGGAGCGCCCGGAGCGCCGTGTCCTTTCGGGTTGTCCCCCGGCCGGTCGGCTTCATTGTTGCCCCTCCTCCGAGTGCTCCCGGTACGCGTCGTCGGGTCGCCTCGAATCCGTTCCGGCCAAGAACTCAACGCGCCGAGAGCCCTCCCCGCAACGCTCCGCAAATGTTGAGGACGAGGTCGGCCATGGAGGAGGAGTCGAAGAGGTTAAGAGTGAAGGAGCGGAGGAAACCGGGTCGGCCGCGAGAGGGACAACACTCCCGGGCATTTGGCCCGGGATGGATGAAGGAGTAGACTGGGGGAGTACAAGGAGGTCTGAAGCGAAAGGATGGAAAGCGGGCGTACCGATCGGATCGTTGGCGGGGGACGGCGCGGATTGAAAGGGAGGCGGCTGGATGACTATAAAAGAGGCAATGTCGTTCAAGGAAGCAGCGATATATGTTTTGAAGATTGCGGGCGAACCGCTTTCTTCTCGGGAGATAGTCGAAAGAGCGCTCGACGCGGGTTGTCTCCGGACGAGTGGGAAAACGCCGGGAGCAACGATGGCGGCCCAATTGTATGTGGATATTCAAAAGAACAGGAAGAGCCGCTTCAAAAAGGTGGGCGGGGGCAAATTCGCTTTGCGGGAGCAGACGGACTCGGCCGCGACTCCTCTCTTGCTGATAGAGAAGCAAAACGCGCTTGTGAGGAAAGAGTTCAGTAACAGGCTGCACGCTATGGACGCATACCAGTTCGAATACCTGATCAGCGATCTTCTGAAAGCCATCGGGTACGAGAGCGTCGAGGTCACTCGTCGCAGCGGCGACCAGGGAATCGATGTCAGTGCCAACCTCACAATGGAAGGCATCACGAATGTGAAGACGGTCATCCAGGTCAAGAGATACCACCCGGGCAATAAAATCTCGGGCAAAATAATCACTCAATTGAGGGGGAGCGCCGAAGTAGACCAGAGAGGGTTGGTGATTACGACCTCCGATTTCACCAGGGATGCGGTCAGAGAATCAAAAGCGCCTAACAAAATGCCCGTTTCCCTGGTAAGCGGGGAGAAACTGCTGGATCTGCTGTTGAAATACGAGGTGGGCGTTAAACGGGAAAGCGTAAGTATCTATTCTCTGGACAACGAGTATCTGGGGAACGTTGACACTGAAGATAAGCAACTTTCCCCGGGCGGCAAAAACAGAAGCGTGTGGCCTTTGCCGGGGGGCAACAATTCTTACGTGGATAGCCTTTTCAAAAGTCTTGATGCGGTGAAGCAGGGCTTCAACACCAGGGAAAAGCTCATTGGCTGGTATAAGGCCAAGTTCGATGTGGTGAGAAGCTACAAGACCGCAAATGGCTATGTCAACGTGCTTAAGAGCATGGGGCTTACAATTACGGAGGGCGGCCGTGTAAGTCTTTCGAAGGACGGAGAACGGCTTCTTGAAAGCCGCGACATTGAATTCCTCTATGAGACAATATCGCGGAACATCCTTGCCTTCGACGACATCGTTGAATTTATTCGAACATCCGGTGAAGCTCAGAGCGAGCGGAACGTGATGGAGTTTTTGAAGGAAAACTTCGACATCGAGTGGACGACCTACACTCAAGTCAACTACCGGCTGCTTTGGCTCATGAATCTGAAAAAAATCAGGAAAACGGATGGAGGATACGAGGTTGTTTAGGCGCTTTGAACGCTGTCGGCCGCCTCGCCCTGCTCGCCCGGCGCATAGCGCGCGGTCGTGCCCAGTCCGCGGACAGGCCCCGGGCAGGTGACCCGCAATCCCTTGCGCCCTTGGGTCGCTCCGCGAATGGAACGCGGCCGCGACGGAGGC
>CAZIBS010000153.1:0-2135 GCA_964537405.1 uncultured Thermoanaerobaculia bacterium
ACCGTCATTCAGATCCCCGACGCGCTCAGCTTGCGAGGACTTCGGCGTCCGGAATCCAACCCGACCTTATGCTTTTAACCCGATATGACGCCTGAAGACGCAACGAACGCATTGAACAAAGACATAGCCTCCTTTTTACGAGGCCGCGTCATGAATCTGCAAGCCGTCTACCTTTTTGGCTCGACGGCCGACGGAGCGACCGTGATGGTGGGAGCGCATCTGATCCGCCGCCCACAGACGCAGGGTTGAAACTTATGCTACTTGATAGTATCATACTTGGGAGTATCATTTCTTTATGACCTTTGTTGACCGGGAAGAAGAACTTCGGTTTCTGAACCGCATGTACGTATCGGACTCAGCCCAACTGGTAATTTTATACGGGCGGCGCCGTGTGGGGAAAACCACGCTTCTCCGGGAATTCGCCAAGTCCAAACCTGCCCTTTACTACATGGCCACACGTCTTCCGGAAGCCCAGCAACTCGCTGAACTGGGTGAGATTGCAGGTTCCTTTTTCAACGACCCACTCCTGTCCGACAACGGTTTTCGCGATTGGCGGCAGGTCCTGTCTTACCTGGCACGCCGTTCGGAGCCCTTCCTCTTTCTTCTGGACGAATTTCCTTACCTGGTGGAGGCCAACCCGGCCCTTGCCAGCCTGTGGCAGAGAGGTTGGGACGAAGAACTGTCAACCTCGAAAGCAAAAATTGTTCTCTCCGGTTCATCCATTGCCATGATGGAGAAAGAGACGCTGGCACACAACTCACCCCTCTATGGCCGCCGAACCGGGCAACTCAAATTGGAGCCTTTTCCCTTCCGGGAAGCTGGAAAGTTTTTCCCACACTATGATGAATCCGACCAGATCCGTGCTTACGCCATTTTGGGTGGTACTCCCTATTACCTGTCACGTTTCGACGATACCGTTCCTCTCCTGGACAACGTCCGGGACCAGATATTTTCCCGCGGCGCCGTGTTGCTGGAGGAGGTGGAGTTTCTCCTCCGTGAAGAACTGAAGGAACCGCGTATTTACTTTGGTATCCTCCAGGCGCTCGCCCAGGGCAAGCGGAAGCCATCAGAGATAGCCAATGCCACGGGGTTATCTCACGGGACGCTCAGTAAATATCTTTCTGTGTTACAAAAGCTTGCATTAGTCACTCGTGAGGTCCCCGCCACCGAACTTGCGCCCGAAAAGAGCAAGAAAGGCCTCTATGCCATTGCTGATCCCTTTGTGCGGTTCTGGTTCCGTTTTGTTCTCGGTCAGCGAAATCTACTCGAAATGGAACGGACCGGGGAAGCCATTCGGTTGCTCGACAAGGCCCTCGACGATTTCACAGCCCCCATTTACGAGGAAATCGCCCGCGACGAGGTGAATCGGGGACTTCTGGACGAGGTGACGCGCACCACCTGGGTTGGTGCCCGTAGATGGTGGGATCGGACACGCGAAGTGGACATCATGGCCTTTTCCGAAGAACGCCAAAGTGTACTCATAGGCGAATGCAAATGGTCCAGGAAGCCCGTCGGCATAAATATCCTGGCCACGCTCGAGAATGCTTCCAATGGAATACCCGTTGAAGAAAATCTACGAAGAGTTTATGTTCTCTTTTCGCGGTCGGGGTTTACCGATGCTCTTTCCCGGCTTGTATCCACCCGTGCTGACCTCATCCTGGTTCACGGTTTGAAGGTGACGAGATGGTAGCGTCATCACCTTCGAGCGGTTACGACCGTGAAAAAATGAGCGGAAATCTGAAGACGCGGGCCGAACGGACCGATTCCCGCCTGAAACCCAGCCTCGCAATGCTCAAGAAAGAGAAGGGAGAGCATGTAACGGAGGGCGCGTTCTTCCTCCCCGTGAACTCCGCTTCTGGTGCTTCGTATGCGGGATCCAGGATTCCACGGCTGGCCGCTGGGTTTCGGAAGCCCGGCGGCGCGTGAAGGAATGGCGCGGATGAAGATGCACTGGGAAGCTACCGCCCCGGGAGTGCGGCGTGTATACGAAGCCTTATCCGGCGTTCTTGAGGGAAGTGATTTCTACCTCGCCCATCCGGAATCGGACGGCGTATTGCGGAGCCGTCATTCCCGCTTGTCGGGAATCAGACGGTCTCCCCGTGCCGTCATTCCGGCCCGTCCGGAATCAGACGGCC
>CAZIBS010000154.1:0-2127 GCA_964537405.1 uncultured Thermoanaerobaculia bacterium
GCAGCGCTTGCGTGCAACGCGGCAGGCAGGCGAATCCCGGTGCAGGTGGTGAATTATGGCCCGGCTTGGGCGTTGACCCAACGGGCGGCTACGAAGAGGGCGTCGGAGAGGCGGTTGAGGTAAACGATTATCTCGGCTTCGACCGCTTCCAGGGCGGCCAGTGAAATCACTCTTCTCTCCGCCCTGCGGCAGACTGTTCTGCAAAGTTGCAGCGACGAGGCGGCGGGACTTCCTCCCGGCAGGATGAGGTTGCGGAGCGGCGGAAGTTCTGCCTGCAAACGGTCGATGAGGACCTCAAGGCGGCGAACCGGGCCGTAACCGAGCCGGCGGCCTTCCCCCCCGTTGCCTTCATCTTCCCGTCCGGGCGTGGCCAGCTCGGTGCCGACCCTCATGAGGTCGGCCTGGACGACCAACAGATCGTTTTCAAGCGACAGGCCTCCCAATTGGGATAAAGCCCAGCCAAGAGAGGCATTAAGTTCGTCTACCACCCCGTATGCTTCTACGCGCGGGTCCGACTTCGAGACGCGGTTTCCACCGATGAGCCCTGTTTTGCCTCCGTCTCCCGTCTTTGTATAAATAGTCATGCCGCATCTCCGGAGTGGAACGGCGGGGCCGCCCGCCACCTTTTATCATACTACTTATTGAAGACCATTCAATCGGGTGCGACGTAAAGGGGGTTAGTCCGTCCGAATAAGAATGACGCTGACAAGACTCGAAAACGGCATATTATGAATAGGCGGATAGGCATAACCTATCCCGAAGGAACGTGGCCCGGTCTACCATCTCGCGGTACCTTGCCATCATGAGAAACGGGGGCTTCGTCAAGGAAGAACGTAACGGTACGATGGTTCCGTACCGCGTCGCTTACGGGTGTATCCCGGCAATCCTTGCAGCCTCCGGGCTTCCGTGCGCGGTAAACCGTAAAGAAGCAAGACACACCATTAACCCCAACCCCGTGACGGTTGATGCGGATAGCCGGGAGAGGCTCTGCGGTCCACGACTTTGCACCCATGGCGTTTTACTCGTCAAGGGATTGGGGGCCTTCGGGCCGAAGGCCAAGAAGGCGCCAAGGGCGGGGTGGGGCCCCGGCCGCCCGGCGCCGGACCGGAACGACGGGCGGGAGGGCAGGGGCCCTCCCCTACGCGCGGAAATGTTTGGGTCGGCCGTAACAAGGATTCGGCCGATCAACAACCGGCCTCCAGAGCTGCAAGCGCTCATCAATATCCGCCAAGGTAATCCTTCCCACCCACATCAGGAACTCGGGCGACGTGGTGTCCACTAGGAAGAAACGTGGCCGTGACAGGCTAACTCCTTAATTCCCAACGCATTACGAACCTTACACCATCCGTTTGTAGCTGGAAGATCCGTTCAAATACCCTTGCGCTGAACACCGGCCGAAACCATCGCGGATTTTGGGTCAAAGCCTTGACTCCGGCGACTGAAGAGGGTATATTATAGTCGGTGATTACAGGAGGCGTCTTGAAGCATACTATCTTGGTGATAGACGATAACCCGGACCTGTTGGACATCGTGGATGCGATACTCTCGGAGTCCGGCTACGTAGTGGCGAAGGCTCTCTCCGGTGAGGCCGGGCTGAACGTGGCCAAATCTCTTCACCCAAAGCTGATTCTACTGGACCTCAATATGCCCAAGATGGATGGTTGGGAGGTCCTCAAACTCCTGAAAACCGATCCCGAAACAAAGGACGTGCCGGTTGCCATCTTTTCGGTAAGAACGGATTTGAAGGACAAGATTTTCAGCCTGCAGCGCGGCGCGGTGGATTACATTCCCAAGCCCTTCCAGTACGATCGACTGGCCGAACGTGTACATCGCATTCTCGTAAACGCCTGACACCTCCCCAAATACGTATCCTCTAAAAGGCGACGCACGAACGTGGGGAGACCGGCTCACGGATGTATAAGGCCCCGGGAAACGGCAGCCTTCACCGTGGTGAGAAGTCGCTCTTGCTCATCCCTTATGGCATTTTCGATCCGCCGTGCTCCATCGAACCCCTTGAGAGCCGGGCCGTAGGCATGGTGTTTCCGGAAGATGATTTCTCCGCCCACGTAGACCCTGACTCATCTTGAACAGTTGAATTTTGTAAGTCCTTAGTAATCAGTGTGATAT
>CAZIBS010000155.1:0-2078 GCA_964537405.1 uncultured Thermoanaerobaculia bacterium
TCTCCGTGTCGATCCGCGGGCTTCCTTGTGCGACGTACCCGTGGTGTACGCCTCCTCGCAAGCCCTTGTTCTCCTTGACCTTGCGAAAAATTCTTCGTTTTCGAATCGGAAACATTACTTATTCTCATCCGGCTTTTCGGATGGACGCTCAATAAGGCCGTCGGCGTCTGTGACCACTTTCAATCCTCCTCAGTTACCGGTCTTGGCGGATGCCTTCTTCTTCAGGTACGCCTTCGCCTCGTCGGCCTTGCTTCTTGGCGAGAGAAACGTCCCCGGAACCACGATTTTGCGTCGGCCGTCTCACGCATTGATCATATAGCGCGAGAACACGGGTTTACCTGCGTCAGGGCTTATGAGCAACCTCTTTCCCGGCTTTCTCAGCCTTGAAAGCCTTAAGGAATCCCTCGGCTCTGTCGTAGTACGCACGGCTCTTCGCATCGAGGGGAGGCGCGCCCCCAGTGGCCTCCCGGAAAGCCTCTTGTGCCCCGGCGAACCGGCCGCGCCGTACGAGCTGATCGCCGTAGAAGCTCCAGAGCACCGTGCGGAGCGATTCCGGTACCCGGCCGCCCTTCAGGAAGGTTCCAACTTGCTGAAAATACTTTTCGAAGGCCTTGTCGGGGAAGATTACATACGTCTTGCCCTCTTCATAGGCCATCTTGACCTGCTTGGCTGGCGGAACCGGGTGAAAAAGCGGATTCGAGTAGTCCTGAACCTTTTCCGCCAGCGCATACCCCGCGTAGGTGGAGGTGGGGAAACGTTTGAGGAGGCCATCGAGATGCTTCATGGGTTCGCCGTTGAACGCCTTGTAGGCTTCGGCGTCAATGCCGGTGGGGGCCAAAATGTCGATCGAAAGCGTATTGCTGACGGCGTGGCCCTTCCAGAAGTACTCATAACGCGGCAGGTTGGGGGCAATCGTGGGAAATGCCGCCACCCCGGTGCTTTGCAACTCGGCCCAGACTTCGTACTGACCGGGTTTGTGTAAGACCAGGCCCCCAGGACTTGCTTCGCTTGTGGTTTTTGATTGCCCCGGTTTGAGAACCGCATAAAGCACCCCAAATGACCCATACTGGATATGTCCATCGGGTGCCTTGATGACCAGAGCTTCTTTGCAACATTTCATATAAAGCCATGGGCCGAGGACATCCCCGGAATTGACCTTCACATTCGCGGTGACAGGGCCTTCATTAGTGACTTTGGCCGAGAAGAAAACGGCCTCCCCCACAAGGGCCGTGCTTTGTTGGGTGGTGATCTTCAAAATGAGCTTAGCCTCCTGCGGCGCACTCTGGCCGAAGGCGGGCCAAGCCCCGAGTAGAAAAACGAGAACAAGAAATGTTCGCTTCATGAGATCGCTCCT
Source organism: uncultured Thermoanaerobaculia bacterium (assembly GCA_964537405.1). GTDB lineage: Bacteria > Acidobacteriota > UBA4820 > UBA4820 > DSQY01 > CAVRTJ01. The sequence continues at coordinate 1,355 of CAZIBS010000155.1, forward strand.
CAATAAGGCAGTGGGTCCTGTTGGTCGCGAATGCTGGTCTTTATTCCGACTAACGTGCTGTCCCCGGTCAGAAGATGGTTCACGCAAAACCGGGGCGGAGACCCACGATAAGTTACAAAACCCTTCTGCGGATTCGCGGAGAGGTCCTCGTTCATGATGCACTCGTGCGGACCGGGTACATCCGAAGCCACGGGCCACGCCATGTTACTGCAATGATAGGTGTCCGCAGTAAACCCCTGGATAGAGAAATTGTGGGCAAGCTCGTGAACGGTGCAGTACTGGTTGACGGCGGTTTGGTCGGCCGGGGCCGGATCGAGAGCGATGATCTTTTGAACGTAGATGAACGAAGCGCCACTCAGGTTGGCCCCAGCGGAAGGGAAGGGAGATCCGCCAACTGATTTCGGATTGCCTGGGTCCGCATCCTCAATACCGATAAGGTGCAAGTAGTTAGGATCTAAGTTGTTCTTCCACCAAATGGCGCCGAAGGCAATCAGTTGAGCTGCGGTCGGGGCAGAAACCCAATGAATATATGGCACGGCGCCCATGCCGTCCCTCAACCCGATAAACTCCACGTAAGCATCGTCGTAGGGCTGCTCTATGTCACGCATGTCGGGATCGTAGAAGGCCGAGCCCGGGCCGTTGAGCTGGTTGGAAGCGGTATCGAAAATCAGGCCGTCGGCGTCTGTGACCACTTTCAATCCTCCTCAGTTACCGGTCTTGGCGG
>CAZIBS010000156.1:0-1973 GCA_964537405.1 uncultured Thermoanaerobaculia bacterium
CCTTTTCCACGATATCTTCCCTGCCCATCGAACGGCTCTACAGCCCGGCCTCACTCGAAGGAACAGACTTTGAACGGGACATAGGCTGGCCCGGGGAGTATCCCTACACGCGCGGCGTCCAGCCGACCATGTACCGCGGTCGTCTTTGGACGATGCGCATGTTCGCGGGGATGGGGACGGCGGAGGACACGAACGAACGCTTCAAGTACCTCTTGAAGGAAGGACAGACGGGGCTCTCCACGGCCTTCGACCTGCCAACACTGATGGGGCGTGATTCCGATGATGCCCTCTCGGAAGGTGAGGTTGGCAAGGAGGGCGTGGCGGTTACGACCCTCCGGGACATGGAGATACTCTTTGACAAAATCCCTCTCGGCAAAGTTTCCACTTCGATGACCATAAACGCACCCGCGGCCGTCGTTTACGCCATGTACCTCGCGGTGGCGGAAAAGCAGGGAGTCCCATTCACAAAGTTGAGGGGTACCATCCAGAACGATATCTTCAAGGAGTATATCGCTCAGAAGGAGTGGATCTATCCACCTACGCCCTCGGTTCGGCTCATTGTCGATACCATGGAGTTTTCCGCGAGGGAGGTTCCTCAGTGGAACACCATCTCCATCAGCGGCTACCACATCCGCGAAGCCGGCGCAACGGCGGTCCAGGAACTGGCCTTTACCCTCGCCGACGGCCTCGGCTACGTGAAGGCGGGTATCGAACGCGGAATGGCCGTGGACGACTTCGCGCCTCGCCTCTCGTACTTTTTCAACAGCCACAACGACTTCTTCGAGGAGATAGCAAAGCTTAGGGCGGCAAGGCGCATCTGGGCGAGGGAACTCAGGGAACACTACGGCGCAAAGGATCCACGCTCCTGGAAGTTGAGGACCCACGTCCAGACGGCGGGCTGCTCTCTCACCGCGCAGCAACCCCTCAACAACATCGTCCGTGTCGCCATCCAAGCTTTGGCCGGAGTTTTGGGAGGCTGCCAGAGCCTCCACACCGACTCCATGGACGAAACCCTTTGCCTGCCCTCCGAACGGGCGGTCACCGTGGCTCTGAGGACGCAGCAGATAATCGCCGAGGAGAGCGGCGTCGCCAACACCATAGACCCCCTCGCCGGCTCCTACTTCGTCGAATCCCTCACGAATACCATGGAAGAGAAAGCCCTTGCCTATATACGCAAAATCGACGATATGGGCGGAATCGTCAAGGCAATCGAGGAGGGCTATCCCCAGCGGGAGATCGCCGAGGCTTCCTACCGCTACCAAAAACAGGTGGAATCCGGCGAGAAGACCATCGTCGGCGTCAATAAGTACGTCATGGGCAAAGAGCCTCCCATTCCTCTCCTGAAGATTTCTCCGGAGGTGGAGGCCAGGCAGAAGGCCAGGCTTGCCGAAGTCAAACGGACTCGTAACGGTAAGGCCGTGGCCTCGGCCCTGCGGAACCTCACCGCAAAGGCCGGAACGAAGGAAAATCTCATGCCCGCCATTCTCGACTGCGTGCGCGCTTACTGCACCCTCCAGGAGACCGGCGACGCCATGAAGGAGATTTTCGGCGAGTACCGGGAAACGAGCGTGATCTAACCCCTCGAAGCGAAAGCGAACCGGTTTTTGGAACCGGAAGCTGGAAAGACCATGGAAATCCTCTTGAGCGTAATTGATGGAACCGGTCTCAGTAAAGTGGACCCCGTTGTCGAGACAACTTTCTCCACCTAATTCCGCGATTGAAACGCCCAAGCCTTCGAATCGCCAGGGTCTGCCACGGAATAAGTGTCGCAGAAATGACCGTCGGGGCGCCCGCCTGGCAAAGCCCGACGACGCTATCGTAGCAACGCTACTTCAAGGAGGAATAATCCCGACTTTTCTAATTAGGGATAACGGTTGATTGTAAGTCCTTGAAAAATAAGGCAGTTAGCTAATTTATAATGTAGCAGCATATATAGGAGCCTTGTAGATACGTAGCAGTTGACAATACAGGAT
>CAZIBS010000157.1:0-1858 GCA_964537405.1 uncultured Thermoanaerobaculia bacterium
AGGACACCGCCAATATAACTCATCAGATTTCTATTGTCAAGTCATAATAGCTAGAGGCATGGCACCACTTTCCGAACTCACCAGAGACCCACTCCCATATTTATTATGGCAGTTTACCTCATTTTGCCTGTGGAAAACGCGATCAACTGTTCAAGATGAGCATAGGAGGCTGTTGCACGAAGCGCAGAATTGACATCTTTGGTGTTTTACAGGGGGTCATTTTGTATAGGTTTAGTCATTCTCGTTGATCCTCGGCCATTTTACGAAGCCGAATTTTTCTACAAAAGCGCGTACCGGAGTCGTGCAACAGTCTCATGGCTTGATTCTTTTTGGACATGTTGCCGCTTAAGTTAGCGCCATTCTATTCTGTCCCCGGAACTCCCGCGGAATCCCCGGACCCCACGAACATAGTGCCACGCAGGCGTTCTATCTTCGTATCACACCGATATTTAGAGACTTACAAAATCCAACTGTTCAAGATCAGCCAGGGTTCAGGTGAAGGGTCAGGGCTGCGGGAACCTTGAATCAAGGACGGTGGAGCGCCACAATAATTCACTGGAGGTGAAAATGGACAAGCCGGCCTTTCTTAAAGACCTCGCGAAACGAAGGCCTCTCTTTAAGACCAGGGAGAAGTTCATCCACGAGCTTCGTGCTTTTTTCGGACGGCGGGGTTTTCTTGAAGTGGACGTCCCCATCCTGGTAGCGGCGGGTGGAATGGAACCCAACCTTGACGCCTTCGAGGTTACGGGGTTCGCCACCGGGTTGAGAAGGCGCCTGCCCACGTCGCCCGAGTTCTACCTTAAGGAACTGGTGGCTTCCGGCGTGGAGCGCTGCTATTCCCTGGGACCGGCTTTCAGGGACGAAGAGCCGTCAAAGAACCACGTCCCGGAGTTTCTAATGCTGGAATGGTACAGAACGGGGGTGGATTGCGCTCGGCTCATTCCGGACTGCGACGCACTGCTGCGTAGAGTGGGACGGCTTTTTACGCCCAAGGGCCTTGTAACCGTGAAAGGCGTTTCCTGCAACCTTGATGCGGGTGCGGAAGTCATCTCTCTCTCGGAGGCCTTCAGGCGCCACGCTGGTTTTGACTGGCTGGACCCGTCCGATGACGTGGAGTGGCGTGAAGCGGCCAAGGGGAAGGGAGCCGATCTTACGAGCAAGTGGACGCCGAATGACTGCTTTTCCTACCTGATGGTCGCGGTAATTGAGCCTGCTATCTCCCGGTACAACAGACCGGTCGTACTCAAGGGCTATCCCGCATTTCAGCCGGACCTGGCGAGGCGGAACCCCAATGACGCCAGGATCTCCGAGCGCTTTGAACTCTTCGCGGCGGGAATGGAACTCGCCGACGCCTACACCGAACTCACGGATGCACGGGAGCAACGTGAACGCTTTTATGCCTACCAGCGCGAACGCGAGGAAGCGGGCAAGCCCTGCCATCCCGCCGATCCACTCTTCCTCGAAGCCGTAGGGTACCTACCCCCATGCACGGGAATAGCCCTCGGCGCCGACCGTCTCCTCGCCCTCCTTCTGGGCCGGTCCATTGCCGACGTCAGACACGGGACGGCTGCGTACAAGCATGGGAACGAGAAGAACGGCCAATTCGACTTCTAAGTCAAATACGTAATAATGACCGACCATGAAGAAAGTAGACATTGCATTGTCCCGGATTAGTAAGAAGTCATACTTATTGTGACACATACAGCCACGGCGGCATGATGGTTGTTGGCTCCTATCAGCGCCAGGTCAAATAAGATTCTTTATGACCGACGAAGGCACGCCCATGCTATTGAAGCACGGCTAAACTCATCTTGAACAGTTGATCGCGTTTTCCACAGGCAAAATGAGGTAAACTGCC
>CAZIBS010000158.1:0-1736 GCA_964537405.1 uncultured Thermoanaerobaculia bacterium
CTCGGCCCGTGCCGCCCGTCTCTTTTCTACTTCCCCATCTCCCTCAACGCGCGCTGTGTGTCGCGTTCAGCATCGCGGGCCTTGAGGGCTTCGCGCTTGTCGTAGAGCTTCTTTCCACGGCAGAGACCTATCTCTCCCTTGATCTTCCCGTGTCGCAGGTAGACGCGCAGAAGGACGAGGGTCAGCCCCTTTTCTTCAACGCTTCCCTTCAGTTTGAGAAGTTCCTTCTTGTGGAGGAGCAGCTTCCGCTTTCTGAGTGGATCTATTGGAGTTAGGCTGGTGTGGGTGTGCTGGGCATAGGGCGAAACGTGGCAATCGTGGAGCCACAATTCTCCGTCGTCGAGGGAGGCGTAGGCGTCACGGAGCTGTATCTTGCCTTGGCGGATGGATTTGACCTCCGGGCCCAGAAGCACCATCCCGGCTTCGAAGCTGTCGAGCACGTGGTAGAGGTGGAAGGCCCGGCGGTTCCTTGCGATGTCCTTGAGCCCGTTCACGGACCGGCCGCTCATTCCTCCGGCTCCCCGCCTTCAGGCGTAGGAATGCGCCGCATGACGGCGTCCTTGAAACTGGGAGGCACGCCGATGGCGGGAATAGCCTCCAGTGTGTCAACGAGGTGGACCATCGCTTCGTATTCGGCACGACAGGAAGGACATCCTTCCAGGTGTTTGAAGATTGAGGCCGATTCCTCCGGCGAAAAATCGTTTTCGATAAAGCGTGGCAGGAGTTCCAGCACCCTTCTACAGCGCATTTGCTTGTCTTCCGCCATCGAACGCCTCCTTGACATTCATCTGAGATCCTTGAGTCTGTCCATCAAAATCCGGCGCGCCCTGAATATCCTGTTCTTGACCGTTCCAACCGGCAACCCGGTGATCTTTGCCATCTCCTCGTAGGACCTGAAGTTGAAGTGCCTGAGGAGAATAAGTTCCCTGTAAGAAGCCGGCAGAGCATCCATCGCCTTTTGGACCCGCTTGAGCAGCACCTCATTTGTATACGCTTCGTGCGGATTCAAAGTTCCGCTTTCCAGGGGCAGTGGGGCGCGATTGGGGTCGTCCTCACACTCCTCGATGGAGGTCATGGTCATCTTCTGCCGCCTGATGTAGTCGATGGTGTGATTTGATGCGATCTTGTAAAGCCACGTAGAAAACTTGTATTGCCCGTCGAACTTATCCAAGCCGTTGAAGACCTTGATGAAGACCTCCTGGGATAGTTCAAGTGCCTCCTCGTAGTGGTGTATCATGTGGAAAATGTAGGTTACGAGGCCTTTCTGGTATCTCTCGACGAGCTGAGCAAAAACCTCCCGGTCACCACTTGTGACCGCCTTGATAACCTCTTTGTCGGCCAGTATCCGTTGGATCGCCATTTCTACTCCCCGTTTCATTCTACCGGTGCTCCCTCGCTACCACAAGGGCGCGAAGAAACCTAAATCCGCCACTTAAACCGAGGGCCGAGGGTGGTGGAGAGGGCTTGGATGCTGGAACCTATCCCGGAATAAGACATGGCCCCGTCCCTTCGGGCGCGGTCGGCGGGCTTCGCATGATTGTGTTGGCCTCCCTGGAAAGGCGTTCAGCCTGTTTGTGGTCGGCCGTATTGTTCTGCTCGCCCGGCGCCACGCACGCGACCGCGTCCTATTTCGGGACAGGCGCAGACAGGCGCAACGCGGTAGGCAGGCGAATCCCGGTTTAGGTGGGAATGGCGCTAACTTAAGCGGATTAACCTGGTTTAGGGCGCCTTCTTTT
>CAZIBS010000159.1:0-1722 GCA_964537405.1 uncultured Thermoanaerobaculia bacterium
TTTACAGGAGAAAAATGGAATGAGATCAGCCTGCCGGGGCAACGGACACCCCCTGGTCAGGTGCGGGAAAATGGGTGTCCCTTACTACCCCGGCACATGTATAGTTGACAGCAAAATGGAGACACACCGCACACCGATTCATGTTCCGGCAAAGTCCCCGGAAAACGGCACGTCAATTTTACTGGTGCCTGATTAGTAACTGCGGGAAAATGGATGTCCCTTGACAACCACCACCTTGAGGGGACATTTCCATCGAGTCCGGTAGGGAACATTATCAAAGAGTTTCGACAGGGCTTCGTTTTGTCCTTGACGGAATTGGTCCGTCCGTGTACATTGTAATCTGTTTTCATTGGTGTTCATAGGCATTTGACCGGCAACCGGCGAAGAGGAACGAAATGACTGTTGAAGAACGATGGGTCGGCGTCGAAGATGTGGCTGCGCATCTGGGCGTGAATAAAGACTCCGTATACCGCTGGATAGAGAAGATGGGTTTGCCGGCCCATCGCCTCGGAAGGCTTTTTCGATTCAAGCTTTCAGAGGTGGACGAGTGGGTTCGAACCGGTGATGCGGGTGAAGAGGGGCATAGTGTCCCCAAGACGAAGCCAAAGATTGATTCGGGTGAATAGGAAAGTACTGATGGCCCAACTTGAACATATCGAGGCAATCGAGAAGCGCCTGTGGGGAGCGGCGGACACGTTGCGGGCGAACTCGAACTATGCCAGCAACGAGTATTTCCTGCCGGTAATGGGCCTGGTCTTTCTCCGGCACGCCTACAGTCGTTATCTCTCGGTTAAGGACGGCATCGAGGCGAACCTGCCCAAGCGCGGCGGCAAGCCCCGCCCCTTGACGAAAGAGGACTTCTCACAGAAAAGCGCCATCTTCCTGCAGCCCAAGGCCCAGTTCGACTCCCTCGTGGCTCTGCCTGACAGCACGGACCGCGCCAAAGCCATCATCGAGGCAATGGAATCCATCGAGGCCGACTACGAGAACCTGCGCGGCGTCCTGCCCAAGAGTGAATACCAGGAACTCGACAACGCCGTTCTCGGCCAGCTTCTCCGCACACTGAATCCCGACGAACTCAAGCGAGTCTCCGGCGACGTGTTCGGCCGCATCTACGAATACTTCCTGACCCAATTTGCAGACCAGAAGGCACACGACGGCGGCGAGTTCTTCACGCCCATTTCACTGGTTTCGCTTATCGCCAACGTCATCGAGCCGGGTAGCGGCATCGTCCTGGACCCGGCTTGCGGATCGGGCGGAATGTTCGTCCAGAGCGCCCGAGTCGTGGAGCAACGGCATGAAAACCCTACCGAAAAACTCGCATTCTACGGACTCGAGAAGAACGCCACCACCATCAGACTGGCCAAGATGAATCTGGCCGTCCATGGTCTGGAAGACGATATCCAGAAGGCCATCACCTATTACGAAGACCACCACGAATTGCTTGGCAAATCCGACTTCGTCATGGCCAATCCGCCCTTCAACGTGGACGAGATCGACGCCTACAAAGTCAAGAACGACCCGCGCCTGCCCTTCGGCCTGCCCGGCGTCAACAAAAAGAGCAAAGTCTCCAACGGCAACTACGTGTGGATCAGCTATTTCTACAGCTACTTGAATGAACAAGGCCGGGCGGGCTTTGTCATGTCTTCCCAGGCTTCCAGCGCGGGTCGCGACGAAGCCGAGGTCCGCCAGAAGCTGGTAGAAACCGGCGACGTCGACCTC
>CAZIBS010000160.1:0-1593 GCA_964537405.1 uncultured Thermoanaerobaculia bacterium
TCTTCCACCAGGGAACGACCATGATAATAGCAGCGCTTCATAGCTACCGACATGCAGAGGCAATTTTGGAGAAAGAGTTCCCGACAGAGAGGGCCGAGATAATCGAGTGTCTGGAGAGCATTGACTGGGTGCGGCATGAACCCAAGGAACGAAAAAGAAAGAAGTCGGGAAAACTCGCCGCTATCCTCAGCATTAATCAGAGAAAAACGAACAAAGCATTGGAGGGCGCTTTCGCGGAACGTGGCTGGGAAGTTCATCCCAGAATTATTTCGAAAAGCGGTTCGCATTTGGAAGCCGACTTCAAGAAGGGCAAGATACAGGTTGAGGTCCAGTTCGGAAACATGGCCCGCGCGAGTTGCCGCATGCGAAAATGGGGATGTGGGGTATTTACTTGACGCCAGTGGCCACAACCTGTAGTGTTGCCCTGTATGGAGGATTATCCGCGGACGCTTGCGGAGCTGGAGGCCCGGTTTTCCACGGAGGATGCCTGTGGAGCGTACCTGTTCCAGTTGCGCTGGCCGGACGGCTTCACCTGCGACCGTTGCGAGGGTCGGTCGTACTGGCTCGCCAGTCGCCGGCGCGTGGTCTGTTCCGGATGCCGGCACCAGATCTCGATCACCTCGGGTACGATCTTTCAGGGCACCCACAAGCCGCTGACCATGTGGTTCAGGGTCATCTGGTGGGTAACGAGCCAGAAGACGGGTGCGAGCGCCTTGGGCCTTCAGCACATACTTGGCCTCGGCAGTTACAAGACCGCCTGGGCATGGCTCCACAAGCTCCGCCGCGCCATGGTGCGTCCCGGACGGGGCCGTCTCTCCGGCCGCGTCGAGGTGGACGAGAGCTACCTCGGCGGCCTGGAGGAGGGGGTTCCCGGGCGCGGAACGCGGAAGAAGGCACTTCTGGCGGTTGCTGCGGAGGAGAAGGGCGAGGGCATCGGCAGGATACGAATGCGGCGCATACGGCGCGCATCGGCGAAAGAGCTTCACGCCTTCGTGCGGGAAGCGGTCGAACCCGGCAGCACCGTGCACACCGACGGCTGGGACGGATACGAAGGCATAGAGAAGAAAGGTTACACGCACGAGGCCACGCCGCTGAAGAGCAGGAAGGGCTCGGATGTGCTGCCGCGCGTTCACAAGGCCGTCTCGCTGCTCAAGCGGTGGCTGATGGGAACGCATCAAGGGGCGGTGAGTCACGAGCATCTGGACGACTACCTCGACGAATTCGTGTTCCGGTTCAATCGGCGGACCTCTCGCTACCGCGGCAAGCTCTTCTTCCGACTGCTTCAGAACGCCATGGTCGTCGGCCCCGCGCCTTACGACACCTTGGTCAAAGGGGCGCGGGGGCCAGCACCGAAGCACCACAACAGATAGTGGTTGCCGGAGACCGACTGGCACAAAGTAAATACCCCACTTACTGGGAATATGGCTCATTGGGGAAGGCCCGCAAACGCGCGCGGCAACGTTACAAGTCGCGGAAGGGAAGAGCGATCCACAAGACATACGGTGGAACCTTGCTTTACTACCCGATGTATGTTGTTGTTGAAGGATTCGGGGCTGCGGGGCTATGGAGCATGGCTGAAGCCCGCGAGGGCGT